>NZ_JACNDD010000058.1:0-39933 GCF_017351395.1 Pseudomonas sp. FW305-28 | reverse complement strand
CGGGTAATCCACGAACACCCGCAGCTCATTGCCGCTGACGTTGTACTCGCTGGACTTCTGCGACACCCGCAACACGGAGCTGCGCAACCTGACGCTCAAGTCCTTGGCCGGGCCGCCCTGGACCACGTACTTGAACTGGTTGAAGATCTCGCGCTCGGTACCGCCTTCGCTGGTGGACGTGGTGATGTTATCGCCACGCACATAAGCGACGTTGTAGGTCAGGCCCGGAACGCCGAAGGTGGTGAAGTCCAGGCCGTAGCCCAACTGCCAGCTGCGCTCATCCTCGGCGTTGAAGTCGGACCAGTAGGAGTTGGCCAGGTAGATCGTGTTGCCGCCGTCACCCACACGATTCTGCCCGCGCTGATAGCCGCCGTAGGCGTAGCCCAGGTTGCTGTCGCCGGTGCTGCGCTGGTGAGCGAGCGTGAAGCTGTGCGGGCCGGTGGCGAAGGTGGCGGCCAGGCTCCAGATCTTGTTGTCGTCGCCGGTGACGTTGTTTTCGCGAACGTAGCTGTTGTCCAGCTTGGTGCGATAACCGTTGAAGTCCAGGGTCAGGGACTGATCCTTGGCCAGCGGGAACACGTAGTTGGCGTTCACGTATTGCTTCTTCAATACGTCCTCGACATCCGAGGCGTAGAGCGAAGCCTTGAACTGCTCGGTGAACTGGTAGCTGCCGCCCAATACGTTGATCGACTTCAGGCCACCGCTGTCGCGGCCTTCGGCGCTCTTGCGCGATTCGGCGGTGAAACGGCCGGCATTCAGTTCCAGGCCCTTGATCTCCTTGGAGGTGATCAGTGTGCCGGTGTAGCTTTCCGGCAGCAGGCGCGAGTTGTCATAGCTCAGCACCGGCAGGGCCGGCATCTGGTCACCGTAGGCCAGTACGGTGTTGGAAACGCGGAACTTGACCGCGGCACCGAACTTGGACAAGTCATCGGCCGCGTTGCCGCTGTCACCTTGCTTGAAGAAATCGATGCCTTGCGCACCGCTACGACCTTTGCCGCCGTCCAGACGCAATGCGTACAAGCCGAAGGCATCTACACCCACGCCCACCGTGCCCTGGGTGAAACCGGACGAGAACGTACCGATGGCCGCCTGGCCCCATTCGGCCTTGTCCTTGTTGCCGTCTTTGTAGTCGCGGTTGATATAAGCGTTGCGCAACAGCACTTTCAAGCTGCTGTCTTCAACGAACCCCTTTGACTCCGCCTGGTCGTTGGCCATGGCGTGTGTCGTGCTCAAGATCCCCAGTGCGATCAAACTAATGCGCTTGTTCAACATGATTATTTTCCTTGTACGGGTTGATACGCACCGCGGCGAGCAGCCGAAATGGCGCTTTCTGCGCTCTTTTTCGGACTCTTGCTCCTGAAAATAATGAAAAGGCCCGCCCACGTCTGATCGTGTCGGGCCTTTTTATTATTTAAGAGTCATGGCTGTCAGCCACAGGCGTAGGGCGAATCCTAGTCGCGCCCTCAACAGTGTGTCAATTTCGTGAATCGTCTGTAATTAGGCGAAAAACATCTAAGATTCGATCAAAACGAACAGCCGTCCAAACCGCAAGTCGCCGAGGGCGCGCAGGCCTGCTCCGGCGGGGTTTGCTTGAGCCATTGGGCGAAGGCCTAGGGCTTGCCCAGCCCCCCTGTGGGAGCGAGCTTGCTCGCGATGGCAGTGTGTCAGTCAACAGTCGTGTTATCGATCCACCGCTATCGCGAGCAAGCTCGCTCCCACAGGGATTTTTGTGTGAACTCGAAAACCCGCGGGCACAAAAAAAGCGCTGCCATCCCGGCCAGCGCTTTTTATCAATCCGTCGAATTCTATCCTTGCATCACATCCCACAACGCTTCCAACTCAGCCTCGCTGAACAGGCCAGCGGGGTAACGCTCAACGATCATCCGGCGCGGATCAGGTTCTCTGATCTGACGCGTTCCGTTGGACTTCAACCACTGCGCCAAGGCTTGAAGCGACTCACCATTGACGGCCAAGGGATGGCATGTGCGCTCGCTTGTCATATTCATTCCAGCGCCCTCTCCTGGTTGATGAGCGGCTAATTTATCCAAGGTTTATGACAAAACAACTCAGCTCCATTCCCCGGAACTGCCGCGGATCCGATACAAGAGCTATGCCAATGTATCCACGCCCACCCATGAACAGATACAAAAAAACCCACGGCCCAATCGGGCCGCGGGCTTGCCGGGATGGATCCAAAATCGCCGCCCCGGGGCCGGCGCAGGCGCTATCAGCAGCCTGTTACATCGCCACTCATTTTACGTACGGCGCGGGTTGCTGTTGGGTAAGGCAATGAATGTTCCCGCCGCCCAGTAACAGTTCGCGCCCGGGCACCATGACCACTTCGTGCTGCGGGAACAGGTTCTGCAGGATGTCCCTGGCCGGCGCGTCCAGCGGGTCGTCAAAGCTGGGCGCGATGATGCCGCCGTTGACGATCAGGAAGTTCACATAGGAGCCGGCCAGTCGCACGGTTGGGTTGCGCTCCTGGGAACCTTCCACCGCATCCACGCCCGCGCATTCCTCTTCGGTGGCATACATCGGCCCCGGAATCGGCATTTTGTGCACTGTGAACGGGCGCCCCTTGGCGTCAGTGCTGTTTTGCAGCACATCCATCGCCGCATGGCAGCGGGTGTAGTTCGGGTTTTGCGGGTCGTCGGTCCAGGCAAGCAGGACTTCGCCCGGACGCACGTAGCAGCAGAAGTTATCCACATGGCCGTCGGTTTCGTCATTGAACAGACCGTCCGGCAGCCAGATGACCTTGTCCACCGCCAATTGCGCGCTGAGCACCGCCTCGATCTGCTCACGACTCATGTGCGGGTTGCGATTGCGGTTGAGCAGGCATTCCTCGGTGGTGATCACGGTGCCTTCGCCATCCACATGGATCGACCCGCCCTCGAGCACAAAACCTTCGGTGCGATAACGCGGGCTGCGTTCGATCTCGAGGACCTTGCTGGCCACTTGCGCATCACGGTTCCAGGGCGCATACAGGCCGCCGTCAAAACCGCCCCAGGCGTTGAAATCCCAATCGACACCGCGCACTTCCCCGCTGTCATTGATCACGAACGTAGGGCCGGTATCGCGGACCCAGGCATCGTCGCTGGACATTTCCACCAGGCGGATATTCGGCACGTCGAGGCGCGCCCGGGCATTTTCGTATTGGGCCGCGGACACCGCCACGGTCACCGGTTCAAAACGGGCGATGGCCTTGGCGACCGCCACGTGGGCGGCCTGCGCGGGCTTGCCGCCCAGGCGCCAGTTGTCCGGACGCTCGGGCCAGATCATCCAGACCTGGGTCTGGGTCGCCCATTCGGCAGGCATGTGGAAACCATCCGCGCGCGGAGTGCTGTGCAACGTTGTCATGGGTCATCTCCTGGGCGATGGGCAGTGGCAACTTTATAAACGATAAATATCGACTAATAAAGCCACAAAAACTTAGCACCATCAAAAAAAAGCGAAAAACACCGACAAAAATCGATTTAAAAGGTGCGCCAAACCCTGTGGGAGCGGGCTCGCTCGCGATAGCGGTCGTTCAGCCACATTAATATTGGCTTGGACACCGTCATCGCGAGCAAGCTCGCTCCCACAGGAGAACAGCGTGGCGTTCCAGATCGATTACAGCCCCTCGTCCAATACCTTCGCCAGCATATCGACAAAGAAATCCACACTCTGACGCGTGGTCACCATCGGCGGCTTGATCTTGAGGATGTTCAGATAATCGCCAGTCGGTTGCATGAAGATCCCCAACTCCCGCAGGCGATTGCACAGCGCCATGGTCTCTTCAGTGGCCGGCTCCAGGGTCTCGCGATCACGGATCAGTTCCACGCCCAGGTAGAACCCGGAACCATGCACCGCACCGACCAATGGATACTGGTCGATCAAAGCCTCCAGTCGAGCCTTGAAGTGCCCGCCAACCACCCGTGCGTTTTCCCAGAGGTTGTCTTCTTCCATGACATCCAGCACCGCCATGCCGATCTGGCAACTGACCGGGCTGCCACCGGCCGAGGAGAAGAAGTACCCCTCGGCTTCCAGCGCCTCGGCGATTTCCCGGCGGGTGATGACCGCACCCAGCGGCTGGCCGTTGCCCATGCCCTTGGCCATGGTGATGATGTCCGGCACCACGCCTTGCTCTTCGAAGCCCCAGAAAAACTCGCCCATGCGTCCGTAACCGACCTGCACCTCGTCGGCGATACAGACCCCACCGCGCTCGCGCACCATCGCATAGACCTGCTTCAGGTAACCGGGCGGCAGTGCGATCCCACCGGCGTTGCCGTACACCGGTTCGCAGATGAAGCCGGCGAGCTGACGCTTGCTCTCGGCAATTTTCGCCAGGTTGTGCTCGACACTGCGCACGTAGTCCGGCGCACTGTCGGGACCGCGGAACTCGCCACGGTAGGTGTTCGGGGCGGTCACCGGGTGCACCCAGTCCGGGCGGCTGCTCAGGGCCTGGGGGTTATCGGCGATGGACGTCGACACCGCATCGGCGGCCACCGACCAGCCGTGATAGGCCTCCAGCACACTGAGCATGTCCCGTCCGCCGCTGTAGGCCCAGGCCAGGCGGATCGCCAGGTCATTGGCCTCGGTGCCGCTGTTGACCAGGAACACCCGGTCCATGTTCGACGGCGACAGCGCCAGCAGACGCTCGGAGAATTCGGCGATCGCCGCGTAGTGGAAACGCGAGTTGGTATTGAGCAGCGACCATTGCCGGGCAGCCACCGCCGCCATGCGGGGATGGCCGTGGCCCAGCACGGCGACGTTGTTGAGCATGTCCAGATACGAGCGGCCCTGCATATCGATCAGGTGGTTGCGCCAGCCACGCTCGATGCGCGGCGGATCGACGTAATAATGTTTCTGCGAACGGGCGAAGCTCGCATCGCGGCGGGCCAGCAGTGCCTCGGGATCGACCTCCGGCTCGGCATCGCAGGCCAGCCCCAGCAGCACCGCCGGCGAAGGGCAAAGCGCCTGCCAGGCCTGGGCCCTGGAGGGCGTGCAGAACAGCGGCGGATTCACCTGGGCGCCCCGGCACAACTGGACCTGCAACGGCCCCGTGACTTCACCCAGCACCTGCCCCTTGACCAGCGCCGCCCCGGAATGCAACGGCGACGTCACGCCCCACACGCGCACGCTCAGCTGCGCGCTGTCCAGTTGCAACATACCGTCGGCAGCCTTGTGCACAACCCCGGCGAACGGCGATTCGAGCGGCGTGCCCTGAGGCACACTCAACGCCACGTGCAACGGATAAGTGTCGGGTTCCACGGCACTGTCCGGCCGGGTGCGCGACAAACGGTACTGCCCGTAGCGGCTGGCAGCCAGGCCGTGAAGCCCGGCGGCCTCGTCCAGCAGGCGCTGGTCGATCCCCGGCTGCTCCCAATTGCCGGCCTCGAAATGCGGGCTCAGCACACCCAGGTCGATCAGGGCGAACTCACGCCCCACCAGGGTCGGCAACAGCGGCGCAAAGCCCTCGCTGGCAATGGCCGGCAGGCTGTGGCCGACGGCGGTGAGAATCGCCGCTTCCATCAGTTCGAAAGGCACCGAGTGAGCCACTCGGAAAATCTCCCACTCATGGGCCAGGTTGTCGCGGCTGTACTGGTTGTCCGGGTCGATGGAAACCTGCTGTTCACCGCTGAGCACCAGCACCGCGGCGCGCGCCACGATCAGTGGCCATAGCGCCAACAGCTCCTGGTGCTGCAAGGGGTTGACCGCGTGGTAGGCCTTGATCGCCGGCAAGATGAAGAACGGATCGCCGTCGGCGTGATGCAGCAGGGCCGCGCACGTCACCGACAAGTCAGTGATGCGCCAGGTACGGACCAGGTCGCCGAAATCGATGACGCCCTGCAATTGCCACTGGCGCTGGGCATCGCGCTGCCAGACCACGTTGTCATCGGTGATGTCCATGTGGATCGCCTGCACCGGCAAGCTGGCCTTGAGCGGTTGCAAGCGTCGCTCGGCCTGTTGCGCGACCTCGGCGACCAGATGGCGCCGTTGTTCATCCGCGATGACAGGCAACAGGTACTCGACCAGGGCCGGGGCATGGCGCGCGTCCCATTGCAGGGTGCGCTCCAGGCCCGGGTGGTCGAATGTCGCCAGGGCCAGGTCCATTTCCGCGCACAGGCGGCCCAGGCCCGTTACAAGCTCGGGTGTCAGGTGCTTGAGTTGCGTGAGGGACTGGCCGTCGATGTACTCCAGCAGGCGCATGTGAATCGCTTGGCCGTCGACGTCCAATGTCAGCAGGTCCAGCCCGTTGCTGGCACAAATCACCCGCGGGACTTTCACCGCGTCGTGTCCGACCAACTGCTTGAGGGCTGCGTGTTGGGCCTGTATTTCCGGGACAGCGTAGTCGCCGTGGCAAATTTTCAACACAAAGCGCCCGCGCTCGCTGTCGACGCGGTAGTTGAGGTCCTGGTTGCTGCCAAGGGGTCGCAGGTCGCCACTGAGTCCGTAATTCAAGCGCAACAGCACCAGCGCTTGCTCGGCGCTGATCTGTGGGCTTGGCAAACTGGCACGGTGAACCAACGTAGCGAGTGGCATACAAGGACCCCTGAAGTGGTTTTGTTTGGATGCCTATCTCGCCACTGAGCCGGAGGATAAGCAACCCCTCTGTTCAAAAATATGCACAGCCCTCCTGAGACGCTGCAGGGGGAGAGTGTGTCCAGGGGATATTCGCTTGCGCCGCTCCCGCCATGCCGACAAGCTATGCTCCCTATGCTTTGTCGTCCCACGGAAAAAGGCTTAACCGGATGCGCATTCTCATCACTGGCGGTGCTGGCTTCATCGGCTCGGCGCTCATACGGCACTTGATTCTCGATACCGAGCACCAAGTCTTGAACCTCGACAAGCTGACGTACGCCGGCAATCTCGAATCGCTGAGCAGCATCGATCACGACAGCCGCTACGAATTCGTCCAGGCCGACATTGTCGATCAAGCGACCGTCAGTGCTGTGCTCGCGCGATTCAAGCCTGAGGCCATCATGCACCTGGCGGCCGAGTCCCATGTAGACCGCTCCATCGATGGCCCGGCAGACTTCATCCAGACCAACATCGTCGGCACCTACAGCCTGCTGGAAGCCACCCGCGCTTATTGGCAGGCCCTGGCCGAGCCGCAGAAGCGCGCGTTTCGCTTCCACCACATCTCCACCGACGAAGTGTATGGCGACTTGCACGGTGTGGATGACCTGTTCACCGAAACCACCGCCTATGCCCCAAGTTCACCGTATTCGGCGAGCAAGGCGGCGTCCGACCACCTGGTCCGTGCCTGGCAACGCACCTACGGCTTGCCCGTGCTGTTGACCAACTGCTCGAACAACTACGGGCCGTTTCACTTCCCCGAGAAGTTGATTCCCCTGGTGATTCTCAATGCGCTGGCCGGTAAACCGTTGCCGGTCTACGGCAACGGCCAGCAAGTGCGCGACTGGCTGTTCGTCGAAGACCATGCCCGGGCACTGCTCAAGGTCGTCACCCAGGGCGCGGTCGGCGAGACGTACAACATTGGCGGGCACAACGAGCAGAAAAACATCGACGTGGTGCGCAGCATCTGCGCGCTGCTCGAAGAATTGGCGCCACGCAAACCCGAAGGCGTCGAGCACTATGCCGACCTGATCAGCTTCGTCCAGGATCGCCCCGGCCACGACCTGCGCTACGCCATCGACGCCAGCAAGATCGAACGGGAACTGGGCTGGACACCTCGGGAAACCTTCGAGACCGGGCTGCGCAAGACCGTGCAGTGGTACCTCGAGAACCTGCTGTGGTGCCAACGTGTCCAGGACGGCAGTTATCAAGGCGAGCGCCTGGGCTCGCTCGACAACAAGGATGCAATTGCATGATGAAAGGCATTGTCCTGGCCGGCGGTTCCGGCACCCGCCTGCACCCGATTACCCTCGGGGTGTCCAAGCAGCTCTTGCCGATTTATGACAAACCGATGATTTATTACCCGATCTCGGTGCTGATGCTCGCGGGCATCAAAGACATCCTGATCATTTCCACCCCTCAGGATCTGCCGCAATACCGCAACCTGTTGGGCGACGGCCAGCAGTTTGGCGTGCACTTCAGCTATGCCGAGCAGCCATCGCCCGATGGCTTGGCCCAGGCGTTCCTGATCGGCGAACAGTTCATTGGCAGCGACTCGGTGTGCCTGATCCTGGGCGACAACATTTTCCACGGTCAGTATTTCGGCGAGCAATTGCAGACGGCTATCAACCGGCCAAGTGGCGCGACGGTGTTCGGCTACTGGGTCAAGGACCCCGAGCGATTTGGCGTGATCGACTTCGACTCGGAAGGGCGGGCGATGTCCATCGAAGAAAAACCCACTGCGCCTAAATCCAGCTACGCGGTGACCGGCCTGTACTTCTACGACAACGACGTGATCGAGATCGCCAAGGCCATCAAGCCATCCAAACGCGGCGAACTGGAAATCACCGACGTCAACAACGCCTACCTGCAGCGCGGCGACCTGCACGTCGAGCGCTTCGGCCGCGGTTTCGCCTGGCTGGACACCGGCACCCACGACAGCCTGCTGGAAGCTTCGCAGTACGTGCAGACCATCGAACATCGCCAAGGCCTGAAAGTGGCGTGCCTGGAAGAAATTGCCTACCAGCAAGGTTGGGTCAGCCGCGAGCACATCCTTGAGCGCGCCCAGTATTTCGGCAAGACCGGCTACGGCCAGTACCTGTTCAAGATCGCCGGAGAAACACGTTGAACGTCATCGCCACCCGTCTGCCGGATGTCCTGATCATCGAACCGAAAGTCTTCGGTGACGATCGGGGTTTTTTCTACGAAAGCTTCAATGCCCGGGCGTTTGCCGAGGCGACCGGCTGCACCCTGCAGTTCGTCCAGGACAACCACTCACGCTCCACCCGGGGTGTGTTGCGGGGCCTGCACTATCAGATCGAACAGGCCCAGGGGAAACTCGTACGCGTCACTGCCGGGGAGGTGCTGGATATCGCGGTGGACATTCGTCGCAGCTCGCCGACCTTCGGCCAATGGGCAAGCGTTCGCCTGTCGGCGCAGAACCATCGGCAGCTGTGGGTGCCACCAGGGTTTGCCCACGGCTTTGTCGTACTGAGCGAATCGGCAGACTTTCTCTACAAGACCACCGATTACTACTCCCCCTCGGCCGAGCGCTGCATTCGCTGGGACGATCCGCAACTGGCCATCGATTGGGCGCTGGAAGGCGCGCCGATCCTCTCGGCCAAGGACCAGAACGGCAAGGCCTTGCACGAGGCAGACCTGTTCCCATGAATTCCAACCTGCGCATCCTGATCATCGGCCGCAATGGCCAGGTTTCCCAGGCACTCCAGTCGCGCCTGAGCGGCATGGGCGAGTTGCTGGTACGCGGCAGCGACCAGCTCGATCTGGCGCAACCGGACACCCTGCACGCGCCCATCGAGGCCCTGAGGCCCGACCTGATCATCAATGCCGCCGCTCACACGGCCGTCGACCAGGCCGAGAGCGAACCGGAACGGGCGTTTGCCATCAATGCCACGGCACCGGGCATCCTGGCCCAAGCAGCGCTCGCCCTGGGCATCCCGTTGATTCACTACTCCACCGACTACGTCTTCGATGGCCTCAAGCCCGCCCCCTACACCGAGGACGACACGCCCAACCCGCTGAGTGTCTACGGGCGCAGCAAACTGGCTGGCGAACATGCCATCGGCCAGGCAGGCGGCCAGCACCTGATCCTGCGCACCAGTTGGGTGTACTCCACCGAGGGACGCAATTTCCTGCTGACCATGCAACGCCTGTTGCAGGAAAAACCGCAGCTGCGGGTGGTGGCCGATCAGATTGGCGCACCGACCTGGGCGGGCACCATTGCCGACAGCACCGCCCAACTGATCGAACGCTGGCAGGCCGGTCAACCCGGAGCCTGGGGCACCTATCACCTGACGGCCCGGGGCGAGACGTCCTGGTTCGGTTTCGCCCAGGCCATCGGCGAAAACCTGCTGGAGCGACACAAGCCATGTGCACTGCTGGAGCCCATTGCGTCCAGCGCTTACCCGACGCCGGCCCCTCGACCGCTGAACTCGCGCCTGGACTGCAGCCGCCTGCTCAAGGAGTGGTCGGTGAGCCAACCCGACTGGCGAGACGCGTTGCAGCAGTGTCTTGCCGGACAAGCCTGGTAAGGCCTTACAAATAGTATTTGCGGGGCAACTAGGCATAATACGCCTGTCACCACAGGCGCCCGATGCTCATGAATTCCACCCTTCCCCGCAGACCCCGTTGGCGCAGCCTGGCCTTGCTCGCGCTGTGCCTGGCACCGTTGCTGTGGCCGTTGGAGCATCTGGCCGAACGTTATTACCGCAGTGAACTGGCCGGGCAGAACCGCCAGACCCTGGACCTTTACGTCGCCAACTTGTTGGGCACGCTGCACCGCTATGAGGTGCTGCCACAGATTCTCGGCGACCTGCCGGCCCTGCGCGCCGCCTTGTCGGCCCCGGACGACGGCGTGACCCAAGGCAACGCCAACCGGCTGCTGAAAAACATCAGCGCCCAGACCGGCGCGGAAGTCATGTACCTGATGGACCCCACCGGCAAGACCCTGGCGGCGTCGAACTGGGACAAACACGACAGTTTCGTCGGGCGCAACTTCGCCTTCCGTCCGTACTTCATCGAAGCCATGGCCGGGCGCCTGGGGCGCTTCTTCGGCCTGGGCACCACCTCGGCCAAGCGTGGTTACTTCTTCGCCGCTGCCGTGCGCGACCGCGAGAAAGTCATCGGCGTGCTGGTGGTCAAGGTCGACCTGGACCATACCGAAAGCCTGTGGGGCAAGACCCCGGAGCAGTTGCTGGTAACCGACCACAATGGCGTGGTCATCCTCACGTCGCGCCAGGAATGGCGGTTTCGCGCGACCCGGCCGTTGGGCGACGACGAGCGCAAGGCCATCAGTGCGGTACAGCCTTATCCGACCCGCGACCCCAAGCCGCTGAACCTGGATGCCAACGCCTGGCTGACCCAGACCCAAGCCATCGAAGAAACCGGCTGGAGCGTGAGCATTCTCGCCCCGCGCACGTTGATCGACCGTCCTGTGCGCACCGTGGTCGCCATCGGCGGCGCGGCATTGCTGGTCTTGATGCTGTTGCTCGGCTTGATGATGCAACGCCGGCGCCATTATCTGGATCGGATCGCCTTCGAAGCCAAGGCCCGCCACCAGTTGGAAGGGCGGGTGGCGGAACGGACCAGCGACCTGGAAGGGCTGAACCGACGTTTGAAGCAGGAAGTGCTGGAGCGCGAGCAAGCCCAGCAGGAGTTGGTCCGTGCCCAGGATGACCTGGTGCAAGCCGGCAAGCTGTCGGCCCTGGGCACCATGTCGGCGAGCATCAGCCACGAACTCAACCAGCCGCTGGCGGCGATTCGCAGCTACGCGGAAAACGCCGAGATATTGCTCGACCACCAACGCACCGAGGATGCCCGCGGCAACCTCAAGCTGATCAGCGAACTGACCGGGCGCATGGCCTCGATCATTGCCCACTTGCGCGCCTTTGCCCGCCGCGACCGTCATGCCCCGGAAAGCGTCGCCCTGCAACCGGCGCTGGACGACGCCCTGGCGCTGCTCGCCAAACGCCGGCGCAGCATGGAAGTGGAACTGATCCGCGACTTGCCGGCCGCCACGCTGTGGGTCGAGGCCGGCGAAACCCGCCTGCGCCAGGTACTCGGCAACCTGCTGGCCAACGCCCTCGATGCGCTCACCGAGAAAGGCCCGCCGCGCAAACTCTGGCTCAGCGCCCAGGCCACTGACACCGGCGTCAACCTGTACATCCGCGATAACGGCCCGGGGTTTTGCATGGAAGCCCTGGGCCGCGCCGGCGAGCCCTTCTACACCACCAAGACGCGCACCCAGGGCCTTGGCCTGGGGCTGGCGATCTGCGACACCCTGATGCGCGCCTTCGGCGGCGAACTGTCGTTCGCCAACCACAAGGAAGGCGGCGCCCTGATCACCCTGAAGCTGCGCGCCGGCGCACCCGGGGTGAGCCTGCAACCGTCCGAGGACCGAAGTGTATGACCATCGATAACCGGATTGAGGTGGTGCTGATCGATGACGATCCCCATCTGCGTCAGGCCTTGAGCCAGACCCTCGACCTGGCCGGCCTGAAAATCCTGCCCCTGGCCGAAGCCAAGGGCGTGGCCGGGCAACTGCCCCGTGACTGGCCGGGGGTGGTGGTCAGTGATATTCGCATGCCGGGCATGGATGGCCTCGAACTGCTGGGCGAACTCCACGCCCAGGACCCGGAACTGCCGGTGCTGCTGATCACCGGCCACGGCGACGTGCCGCTGGCGGTGCAGGCGATGCGCGCCGGGGCCTACGACTTCCTGGAAAAACCTTTCGCCAGCGATCATCTGCTCGACAGCGTACGCCGCGCCCTGGCCTTGCGTCGCCTGGTGCTGGACAACCGCAGCCTGCGCCTGGCCCTGAGCGACCGCCACGAACTCAGCGCCCGCCTGGTCGGCCAATCGACTCCGATGCTGCGCCTGCGCGAGCAGATCGGGGCACTGGCCGCCACCCGCGCCGACGTGCTGATCCTCGGTGAAACCGGTGCCGGCAAGGAAGTGGTCGCCCGTGCCTTGCACGACCTCTCGAGCCGACGCAATGGCCCCTTCGTGGCGATCAACGCCGGGGCCCTGGCCGAGTCGGTGGTGGAAAGCGAGCTGTTCGGCCACGAGCCCGGTGCGTTTACCGGCGCGCAGAAACGCCGTATCGGCAAGTTCGAATTCGCCAACGGTGGCACGCTGTTTCTGGATGAAATCGAAAGCATGAGCCTGGATGTCCAGGTCAAGCTGCTGCGCCTGCTGCAAGAGCGCATGGTGGAACGACTGGGGGGCAATCAACAGATCCCGCTGGATATCCGCGTCATCGCCGCGACCAAGGAAGACCTGCGCCAGGCCGCCGACCAGGGACGTTTCCGCGCCGACCTGTATTACCGCCTGAACGTCGCGCCGCTGCGCATACCACCGTTGCGCGAACGGGGCGAGGATGCGCTCATGCTATTCCAGCACTTCGCCAACGAAGCCAGTGCTCGCCATGGCCTGCCACCCCACGAATTGCAGCCGGCGCAACGGGCGTTGCTGCTGCGCCACAGCTGGCCGGGCAATGTCCGGGAACTGCAGAACGCCGCCGAGCGCTTTGCCCTGGGACTGGAACTGGCCCTGGATAACAGCGTGCCAGACGGCAACCCCGGCGCACCGGTGGAACTGGTCAGTGGCGGCTTGAGCGAGCAGGTGGAAAACTTCGAGAAAACCCTGATCGCCGCCGAACTGGCGCGTCCCCACAGCTCGGTGCGCAGCCTGGCCGAAGCCCTGGGCATCCCCCGCAAGACCCTGCACGACAAGTTGCGCAAGCATGGCCTGACCTTCGGCGACAGCAGCCAGGGTTCGGCCGATGAGTCCGATTGAAATATCGTCATTTCCCCGTCAAGCAAGAGGCCCCGCAATGAACCGCGACAGCCGTTACCTGGAATCGATCCTGCACCACGACATCCCCTTGACCCGGGACATGGGCCTCAAGGTGCTCGATTGGCAGGCTCGGCAACTGCGCCTGTCCTTGCCGCTGGCGGCCAACGTCAACCACAAGAGCACCATGTTCGGTGGCAGCCTGTATTGCGGCGCCGTACTGGGTGGCTGGGGCTGGCTGCACCTGGCCCTGCGCGAGGAAGGCATCGAAGACGGGCATATCGTGATTCAGGAAGGGCAGATCAGCTATCCGCTACCAGTGACCCGCGATGCGACTGTCGTCTGCGATGCGCCCGAGGAAAAGCTGTGGAAACGCTTCCTGGCCACGTATCGGCGCTATGGCCGGGCGCGGCTGGCGTTGCAGACACAGGTGATGAACGTGGGAAGCGATGAAATCGCGGTGCAATTCGAGGGGCAATACGTGTTGCACCGCTGAAACACCGCCGGCCCCTGTGGCGAGGTATCGCTGTGTGGGAGCAAGGCTTGCCCGCGATGGAGGCGCTGCGGTCTTTCAGAAATCGAGGCGCCTGTATCGCGAGCAAGCTTTGCTCCCACAATCCCCTCGCCACAAGGGATCGAGCCAGACTTAAGCGCGAGCCAGCTCCAACAGCTTCCCACGCCACGCCGCTTTGGCCGGCAACGCCAGGAATGACGTATTCAACAGCGACTCCCGCGGTGGATAACAGAACGGTTCGCCGCTCAAGTCCAACACCTCGCCACCCGCGCCTTCCAGCACACCCTGGGCGGCGGCGGTGTCCCACTGGGAGGTCGGCGCCAGCCGGGGATAACAATCCGCAGCGCCTTCGGCCACCAGGCAGAACTTCAACGAACTGCCAATGCTGGTCAGTTGCAGCTCGCCCAGGCTCCCGCTCAAGCCCTCCAGCAGGCGTTCCTGCTCCGGGCTGGTGTGCCGGCGACTGGCGACCACGGTGAACGCTTCGCCCGGCGCCAATACATCACGAACCGCGATAGGCAAAGGCACACCGCCCTTGTCGCCACGCCAGGCACCCAACCCGGCGCCGCCGACGTAAAAGCGTCCATTGGTCGGCATCGACACCACACCGAACACCACACGGCCCTGTTCCACCAAAGCGATATTGACGGTGAACTCCTCGCTGCCGGAGATGAACTCCTTGGTGCCATCCAACGGGTCCACCAGCCACCAGCTCTGCCAGCCGGCGCGCACGCCTTGGGCAATATCGGCGTCCTCTTCGGAGAGGATCGGAATATCCGGGGCCAGCGCCGTCAACCCGGCCACGATCACATCATGAGCCGCCATGTCCGCGGCAGTCACCGGCGACTCGTCGGCCTTGTGGTTGACCTGCACGTTGGCGCGCCAGAACGGCAGGATCGCTTCACCGGCCTGGAGCGCCAGCTCGACTACGGGAGCCATCAACGGATGAGGGAAAGTCATGACAGGAACGCTCCACGCTGGGCCAGCAGGTCACGGGCCAGGTACAGCGCCGCCAAGGCCCGGCCCTCGGTAAATTGCGGGTTCTGCGCCAAGGCCGAGAGCTCACGCAGGTTGACCTTGTCCACCCCCATCGGCTCGGGCTCGTCGCCCTCCAGCCGTTCTTCATACAGATCGGTGGCCAGCACCACCTGGATCTTCTGGCTCATGTAGCCAGGGGACAGCGATAACTCGGTCAGGTGTTCCAACTGTCGCGCGCCGAAGCCGGCTTCTTCCTTGAGCTCCCGCTCGGCCGCCGCCAGCACATCTTCCCCTGGCTCGATCAAGCCCTTGGGCAGGGACAGTTCGTAGGCATCGGTGCCACCGCAATACTCTTCCACCAGCACCGCGTGGTCGGCGTCGAGCATCGCCACGATCATCACCGCGCCGTAGCCCGCACCGTTACTCGCCAGACGTTCATAGGTACGCTCCACACCGTTGGAAAACCGCAATTTCAGTTCTTCCACACAGAACAGGCGGCTGGTAGCGACGATCCGGCGATCGAGTATGGTGGGTTTCTGGCGCATAAACGGCTCCCTGGGCGATAGCGGGCTACTATACCCGGCCTATTCTGATTGTTTGTGTCGGATATCCGATTACCGCTGGAGAAGTTTTATGGCCTTGCTGCCCTGGCATGAGATCGATACGGTTCTACTGGACATGGACGGCACCCTGCTGGACCTGCATTACGACAACCATTTCTGGCTCGAACACCTGCCCCAGCGCTACGCCGAACTGCATGGCGTGAGCCGGGCGATGGCCGAGATGGAACTGCAGCCCCTGTTCGAGCGCAACGCCGGCCAGTTGCAGTGGTATTGCCTGGATTTCTGGAGCACTGAACTGAAGTTGCCGGTGCGCGAACTGAAGTTGGAAACCGCCCACCTGATCGCCTTGCGCCCGGACGCCGATACGTTCCTGGCGGCCATCCAGCGGGCCGGCAAACGCGTGGTAATGATCACCAATGCCCACCGCGATTCGTTGTCCTTGAAGCTGGAACGCATCGAACTGGCCCCCTACTTCGAACGCTTGATCAGTTCCCACGACTACGGCTTCCCCAAGGAAAACCCGCAATTCTGGGACGCACTGCAAGCCGACCTGAATTTCGACCCGGCCCGCAGCCTGTTCATCGACGACACCCTGCCGGTGCTGCGCAGCGCCCGGGATTTCGGCGTGGCGCACCTGTTGGCGGTCAGCGAGCCGGACAGTCGCAAGGGACCGAAGAATACGGGGGAGTTCGAGGCGTTGGGGGATTATCGGGACTTGATTGCCGGGCTTTGAACCGCGCCGTATTCATCGCGAGCAAGCTCGCTCCCACATTGGTTTCGCGGCGAACCAGGAAACCCTGTGGGAGCGAGCTTGCTCACGATGAAGACAACACAGGCCTGCAAGTTACTCGGGAATACGCAGCACCTGCCCCGGGTAGATCTTGTCCGGGTGCGACAGCATCGGCTTGTTGGCCTCGAAGATCTTGTTGTACTTGTTCGCGTCGCCGTATTCGGCCTTGGAAATGGCGCTGAGGGTGTCGCCTTTCTTCACCGTCACGAAACGCGCCGCCTTGGCCACCGGGCCCGTCACGGTGATCTGGTCGTCGACACTGCCGACGCCGGCGATGTTGCCCACCGCCAACAGGATCTTTTCCTTCTCTTCCTGGCTCCCGACTTCACCGGTCACGATGACTTTGTCGCCCTCGACGGTCGCCTGCACGTTCGGATTGCCCAGGCCGACCTTTTCAATGTGCTCTTTCAGTTGTTCGCTGGCATTGGCATTGCCGGGGGTCAGCAGGTCGATCAGCTTTTCACCGGCTTCCTTCACAAAGCTAAAGATACTCATGGCACACGCTCCTTGATTTAAATGTCCAGACGCAAAGACTAGACCAGGCGAGACGAACCCGGTTCCCAGCCGACCAATGACCCCGCCACGCGCAAGCGCTAGAATCCGGATCTTCCCGCGCCCTGGAGCGAAGATGGACATCAAGCAGCTGAAATTTCTCATCGCGCTGGACGAAACCCGTCACTTCGGCCAGGCCGCCGCACGCTGCCATATCACCCAGCCGACCCTGTCGATGCGCCTGCGCAGCCTTGAAGAAGAACTCGACCTGCCGCTGGTCAACCGCGGCCAGCGCTTTGAAGGTTTCACCGCGCCAGGAGAACGGGTGCTGGCCTGGGCGCGCACGGTGCTGGCGGCCTATGACGGGCTGCAGGCCGAAGCGGCGGCTTGTCGGGGCAACCTGGTGGGTACGCTGCGCCTGGGCGTGGTGCCGTTGTCGGACTTCGACCCGCTGGCGATGATGCAGCGCTTGCACACCGAGCACCCCAGCCTGCGTTTCGAATTGTCGTCCCTGAGCTCCGAACGCATCCTCGAACAGTTGGCGAACAACCGCATCGACCTGGGCGTTTCCTACCTGGAGCGCCTGGACAACGAACGTTTCGAGGCCCTGCCCTTCAGCCCCACCCGCATGGGCCTGCTTTACGACCAGCGTTATTTCTTTTTCGGTGAACAACCGCTGAGTTGGGAAGCCTTGATCGAACTGCCCCTGGGCATGCTCACCAGCGGCATGCATTTTCGTCAGTCCATCGACCACAACTTTCACAGCCGGGGCCTGACCCCACAACCGCTGTTGCAAACCGACGCGGTGCACCAATTGTTACAAGCTGTGCACGGCGGGCTGTGTTGCGCGGTGATGCCCCTGGACAGCGGCCTGGACGTCCTGACCGAGGACTTGCGCATCCAACCCATTGAAAACGCCCAGACGCTAGTCCCGCTGGGCCTGATCATGCGGCGCGGTGCCCCCCGCTCGGCGTTGGCAGAGGCCTGTTTTGCCCTCTACCAGAAATCAGCGACGACTTCTTGATCGACGTCATCTATTGGAAGATCAGTAATAGCGATTAGACGTGGCAGATTGCCGCATTTAGTCTTAACACTATTCCTACTTTCAGTGATGCCCATGAACGACAAGCCTCCGGTCAGTCCAGCGCCAGCGGTGGAAACATCCACGCCGGTCGCCAGCCAGAGCTATCGCTACTGCAATCTGGACCACTCTCAATCGGACAGCACCGCGCTGGCCGAGGAAGTGGCGCTGGCGATTGCCTATAACGGCATCAGCCAGGCAGTCATGCTGGTCACCCCCACCGACCTGGAAGACTTCATCGTCGGTTTCAGCCTCGGCAGCGGCATCATCGAAGATTCATCGGACATCTATGACCTGCAACTGAGCGGCACGGGTGCCGCGCACTATGCCCAGGTGACCATCGCCAACCGCGCCTTCTGGAACCTCAAGCAGCAACGCCGGCAGCTGGCGGGCACCAGTGGCTGCGGATTGTGCGGCGTGGAAGCGGTGGAACAGGCCTTGCCAAACCTCAGGGTGCTGCCCGGCGCCCCCCTGCCCGCGGCGCAATGGCTCGATGGCCTGCGTGACCGTATCAGCCAGTTCCAGCCCCTGGGCCAACATTGCGGCGCGGTCCATGCGGCGTTGTTCATGAACGCCCAGGGTGAATTGCTGCTGGGCCGCGAAGACATTGGCCGGCACAACGCCCTCGACAAGCTGATCGGCGCATTGATCCGGCAACAGATTCCAGTGACCGGCGGCGTGGCGATCGTCACCAGCCGTTGCAGCCTCGAACTGATCCAGAAAGTACTGCGCGCCGGCATCCAGACCCTGGTCAGCCTGTCGTCGCCCACGGGCCTCGCCGTGCAGTGGGCCCGCCAACACAATCTCAACCTCATCCACCTGCCGCAAAAAAGTGCGCCGCGGGTCTACAGCCCTGCGATGGAGAAACAAGCGTGAGCAATCATCAACAAGCCGACCAGAAACCCGTACCGCGCTACAAGCCCTACAAGGGCCCGGCCGGTGGTTGGGGTGCGCTGATCAGTGTCGCTCAGGCCTGGTTGACCAGCGACAACGCGCTGAAAAACATCCGCATGATGCTCAAGACCAACCAGAATGGCGGTTTTGACTGCCCTGGCTGCGCCTGGGGCGACTCTCCCGAAAGCGGTATGGTCAAGTTCTGCGAGAACGGCGCCAAGGCCGTGAACTGGGAAGCCACCAAGCGCCGCGTCGACGGTGCATTTTTCGCCAAGCACAGCGTGACCTCGCTGCTGGAGCAGAGCGACTACTGGCTCGAATACCAGGGTCGCCTGACCGAGCCAATGCGCTACGACGCCGAAACCGACCGCTACAAGCCCATCAGTTGGGAAGCGGCGTTCGCCCTGATCGGCAAGCACCTGCAAGGGCTGTCCAGCCCCAACCAGGCCGAGTTCTATACGTCGGGCCGGGCCAGCAACGAAGCGGCCTACCTGTATCAACTGTTCGTGCGCGCCTACGGCACCAACAACTTCCCCGACTGCTCGAACATGTGCCACGAAGCCAGCGGCGTAGCGCTGGCCCAGAGCGTGGGCGTGGGCAAGGGCACGGTGACGTTCGATGACTTCGAGCACGCCGACGCGATTTTCGTCTGGGGCCAGAACCCTGGCACCAATCACCCACGGATGCTCGAACCACTGCGCGAGGCGGTGAAACGTGGTGCCCAGGTGGTGTGCATCAACCCGCTCAAGGAGCGAGGCCTGGAGCGCTTCCAGCACCCGCAGAGCCCGATTGAAATGCTCACCAACGGCAACAAGCCGACCAACACCGCGTATTTCCGCCCGGCCCTGGGTGGCGACATGGCGATCTTGCGCGGCATGGCCAAGTTCCTGCTGCAATGGGAGCGTGAGGCGCAGAACAGTGGCACGGCGTCGGTCTTCGACCATGCATTCATCAATGAACACAGCACCAACGTACTGGATTACCTGGCGGCGGTCGACGATACGCCGTGGGAACAGATCGTCGAGCAGTCGGGCTTGACCCTGGTCGAAATCGAGCAGGCGGCGCGCATGTACGCCACCAGCGAGAACGTGGTCATGTGCTGGGCGATGGGCATCACCCAGCACCGTCACTCGGTGGCGACCATCCAGGAAATCGCCAACGTGATGATGTTGCGCGGCAACATTGGCCGGCCAGGCGCAGGCTTGTGCCCGGTCCGCGGCCACAGCAACGTGCAGGGCGACCGGACCATGGGCATCAACGAGCGTCCGCCGGTGGCATTCCTCGACGCCCTGGAGCGGCGCTTCCAGTTCAAGGTACCGCGGGAAAACGGCCACAACGTGGTCGAGGCGATCCACGCCATGGCCGACGGCCAGGCGAAGGTGTTCATCGCCCTGGGCGGCAACTTCGCCCAAGCCACGCCGGACAGCCATCGGACCTTCCAGGCCCTGGCCAATTGCGAGCTGACGGTGCAGATCAGCACCAAGCTCAACCGCAGCCACCTGGCTCACGGCAAGGACGCGTTGATCCTGCCGTGCCTGGGCCGCACCGACATCGATTTGCAGACCGAAGGCGCGCAAGCGGTGACCGTGGAAGACTCCTTCAGCATGGTGCATGCCTCATTCGGCCAGTTGCAGCCGCTGTCGAACCAGATGCGCTCCGAACCGTGGATCATCGCCGGCATTGCCGCCGCCACTCTGGGTAGCCGTCCGGTGGACTGGAATTGGCTGGTGGCCGACTACAGCCGCATCCGCGACCTGATCGCCGATACCATACCCGGCTTCAAGGACTTCAACGAAAAGCTGAAGAACCCTGGTGGATTCTATCTGGGCAACAGCGCTGGTGCGCGTCGCTGGAACACCCCGTCGGGCCGCGCCAACTTCAAGCCCAACCGGTTGCCGAGCGACCTGGTGCATGAACGTACCCGCGCCACCGGCCAGTTGCCCGACCTGATCATGCAGTCCATGCGCTCCCACGATCAGTACAACACCACCATCTATGGCCTCGATGACCGCTATCGCGGCGTCAAGGGCCAGCGTGACGTGCTGTTCGCCAACGAAGCGGACATCATTCGCCTGGGCTTCAAGCCAGGGCAGAAAGCCGACATCGTCTCGCTCTGGGATGACGGTCGCGAACGTCGGGTCAAGGGTTTTACCCTGCTGGCGTTCGACATTCCGGCCGGGCAGGCTGCTGCCTACTACCCTGAAGTGAACCCGCTGGTGCCGCTGGAAAGCACGGGCGACGGCAGCCACACGCCGACGTCGAAATTCGTCGCGATCCGCCTGGAAGCGGCGAGCGAGAATGGACTGATCCTGGCCAAGTCGGCCTGACACAGTTCATTGGCGAGGCGATTGGATTGTGTGGGAGCAAGGCTTGCCCGCGATGAAAGCGATGCGGTCTTACAGGAATAGGGACGCTGTGTCGCGAGCAAGCTTTGCTCCCACACAGCTCGCTCCCATGATCGTACTTTTCGAGCGCCCACAAAAAAGGCCGTTTTCCCTAGAAAACGGCCTGTCCGAAGTAGCTAAAGACCGGCCAATTCGCGTTAAGTTCCGACCGTAAAACAATAACTTAGAGAATTGTGCACAAGTCGTGTTACTCGTCGGATTTCGATTGTAAGCAAGCGAAGCGAGCCTCAGGATCGCGCCGTCATCCCTTTGAGGCTCCTCTATGAAGTTCTCCTCCATTCTCTTGTTGTCCCTTAGCCTGGCCAGTGGCATCGCTAGCGCCGGTGGTACTGCCGAAGCAGGTGTGGGCGGCGCATTGGGCGGGGTTTTGGGTTCGGTCGTCGGCCAGTCCCTGGGCGGCAACACCGGTTCCACTATCGGCGCGGCGCTGGGCGGTGCGGGCGGCAGTGCGGTCGGCGCAGATAAACACAGCCGTGGCGAAGCGGCGATCGGCGGCGCGCTGGGCGCGGCCGGCGGTAACGTGGTCGGCCGTAGCGTCGGTGGCAGCACCGGCAGCCTGATCGGTGCGGCGGCGGGCGGTGGCGCGGGTGGCGCCCTGGGTAACTACATGGGCAAGGACGATGACGATGACCGTCGTTATGACGATCGCCGTGGTGATCGCCGCTACTACCGTGACGGCCATCCAGGTCGCGGCCATGCCTACGGGCACCGCAAAAAACATCATCGTCACTACCGCGACTAACGGCTGATCGATACCAGCCGTTGAAGATCGCAGCCTCCGACAGCGCCCAGCGCTGACAGGAGGCTGCGATTTTTTGTTTCAGACCACCAACCGCTCCAACGCCCCACGTAGACGATCCGCAATTGCCACCGGCCGATTCGACGCCCGATCCACGAATACGTGAACAAAACGCCCCGCCGCACAAGCCTCCTCCTCGCCCGCCTTGAACACCGCCAGCTCATACTGCACCGAACTGCTGCCCAACTTGCCAACCCGCAGGCCGATTTCAATCCGGTCTGGAAAGGCGATCGAGGCGAAGTAGTCGCAGGCCGAACTCACCACGAACCCCACCACGTCTCCGTCATGGATATCCAGGCCGCCGACTTCGATCAGGTAGGTATTCACAGCGGTATCGAAAAAGCTGTAGTAGGTGACGTTGTTGACGTGACCGTACACATCGTTGTCGTGCCAGCGCGTGGTGATGGGCTGCAAGTGTGGGTATTCGTTGCGTTGGGGCATCAGCTGTCCTTTACGGTTGTTCAATGGTCTTGACGTGGCACGGGGCTCAGGCCTGCGCGAATCCCTTGCCCTGCGCCGCCAGCTCGCCAATCACACGCGCGGGCTTCCACTGGTCGCCCTGCTTCGTTTCGAGTTCCAGCAGGCGTGCGTGGATGGCTTCCAGCCCTTGCTCGTCAGCCCAGGCCATCGGCCCGCCCTTGTCCGCAGGGAAGCCGTAGCCGTTGAGGTAGACCAGGTCGATAGCGTGGGCCGACTCGGCAATGCCTTCCTGCAGGATCTTCGCCCCCTCGTTGACCAGCGCCAGCAGGCAACGCTCGAGGATTTCCTCGGGGCCGATCTCGCGACGCTGGAACCCCAGCGCCTCACTGACTTGCAACACCAACGCATCGACCTCGACATCATGCTCGGCCTGTCGACTGCCCGGCTCGTAGTGATAATACCCATTGCCGCTTTTCTGGCCGAACCGTCCCAGCTCGCACAGACGATTGTCCACCTGCACCTCGGGCGCATCCTGGCCCTTGCCCGCCAACTCACGGGCGCGCCACTCCAGGTCGATGCCAACGACGTCGTACATGCGAAACGGTCCCATGGCGAAACCGAAGCCTTGCAACGCTGCATCCACCTGATGGGGGAACGCCCCCTCCAGCAACATCTTGCGCGCTTCCAGCACATACGGATGCAGCATCCGGTTGCCGATGAAGCCATGGCAGTTGCCCGATATCACGCTGACCTTGCCCATGCGCTGGCCCAGCACCAGGGCCGCATCCAGCACCGCTTTGGAGGTTTGTGCGCCGCGAACGATCTCCAGCAGCTTCATGATGTGTGCCGGACTGAAGAAATGCAGGCCCAGGACCTGGGCTGGCCTGCGGGTGACGGCGGCGATGGCATCGATGTCCAGCGCCGACGTGTTGCTCGCCAGGATGGCCTCGGGTTTGAGCAGGCCGTCCAGCTCGCGAAAGATGCTCTGTTTGAGCTCCAGGTTTTCGTAGACCGCTTCGATCACCAGGTCCACCTCACGGATCGCCGCGTAATCATCCGCCCGTGTCACCCGGGCGATCCGTGCATCTGCCTCACCCTGGTCGATACGGCCCTGGCGCACACCATGGGCATAGGTCTCGGCCACGGCAACCAGTGCCTGCTCGAGCATCTGCGGATTGTTGTCGACCCACTGCACCGCCACGCCGGCGTTGGCCAGGCACATCACGATGCCCCGCCCCATGGTGCCGGCACCGACTACCGCGGCGCGCTGAATATCGAAAGGTGTCTGGCTCATGTTGGCTCTCTTGTTGGCGATCCGAAGACAGCCCTCACCTTAGTCAGCCGCCGAGTGTTTTTGAAATTTATTCGTGTGATGAAGGGCATTCAGCGGATGGATACAGCTCACAGGTGCGCTTGAGTCCACTGGCGAACTTCCGCGTATGGATACGCTTCCAGCGCGGCATACCCAGGGATCTTCCGCGCCTTCAATCGGGTGAACAGCGGCACGCTGATCCCGCACAGGAAGCGGGTGAGGCGCTCGGCAGACGGCACGCTGCCGCTGTGCTGCTCATGCTTGTGGATAAAATCGCCACACAGCGCCTCGAAGCTTTTATCCACAAGCGCCGGCAGCGCAGGCGGCTCCGGCAGGCGAGCGATCTGCCCATGGCACACCGAACAGTGGCCACACGGGTGGGGTGCACTGTCGTCGCCGAAATACTGCGCCAAGCGATGACCCAGGCAACGGTCGGTGGCGAACAATTCGAGCATGGCGTGGATCCGCGCGATTTCACCGTGTTCGTGCCGGGTGAAATAGGCATGCAGCTCGGCACTCAAGACCTGCACATCCAGGTCCGCTTCCAGCACGCTGTACACCTCGGTCATCTGCTTGCTTTCCAACTCGATCCAGCCCTTTTCCTGGAAATAATCCAGCGCCTTGACCACACGATTACGCTCAGCGTGGTACTGCTGGTACATCCCGTCGAAATCCACCGTGGCCCAGGTCCGGGCGCGACTGGAAGTCTGGATGATGGCCGCGACGAAGTCCCTTCGCTCACCTTCGAAGCGCTCCAGCAGCTCCTGGGGCTCGGTCAGGAACTTGAAGCGATACTCCGCGAAATAGGCATAGCGCGGCGCGATCAGCCGGCGCAGCTCCAACTGGACCAACAACGTCTTGAGCGGCAGTTGCCGGATATTGCTCTGGTCCGCCAGCGGGCCCAGCAAGAACTCCCATTGCCCATCGGGGGCCGCGGCCTTCAGTTCGTCGAGTACGCAACGAATGCCTGCGAGCTCCGGCGTATCGCCGTACACAAAGTTCTCCAGCACGTTGAGGCTGTCGCGGTTGGCCAGCACCAGGCAATCCGATGGCTGCCCGTCGCGCCCGGCCCGGCCGATTTCCTGGCTGTAGTTTTCGATGGACTTGGGCAGGTCGAAATGCACGACGTTGCGAATATCGCTCTTGTCGATGCCCATGCCGAAAGCGATGGTGGCGACGATGCAATTGGATTGCCCGCCCATGAATCGCCGCTGGATGGCTTCGCGTTGCTCATGGGGCAAACCGGCGTGATAGGCCTCGGCCTCGATACCGTGCTGGCTCAGGTGCTCGGCGATCTGCTCGGCGGTTCGCTGCAAGGTGACATAGACGATGCTCGGCTGCCCGACGCGCGCGCCTAACCACTGCACCAGCCGTGCGCGCTTGGCGACACCCGGTACGGGCTCGACCAACAGATTGAGGTTAGGTCGGTAGAAACCGGTCGTCACCACATCAGCGAAGGCAATGGCGAATTTCGCCTGCATGTCGGCGATGACCTTGGGCGTGGCAGTGGCCGTCAGCAGCAATACCTGGGGAATATTGAACTGGTGCTGGTAATCGGGAAGCTTGAGGTAGTCAGGTCGGAAGTTATGCCCCCATTCCGAAATACAGTGGGCCTCGTCCACCACCAGCAACGAAATCGGCACCTGCTGCAGGAAATTGCGAAAGCGCTCGTTCTTCAGGCGCTCCACGGAAATCATCAGGATCTTCAACTCGCCCGAACGGGCCCGCGCCATGGCGTCGTTGGCTTCGTCACGGCTCTGGGCCGAATCGATACTGGCCGCCGCGATGCCATGGCGCTTGAGGAACACCAACTGGTCCTGCATCAACGCCAGCAGTGGCGAAACCACCAGGGTCAGGTGCGGCAAGAGCAGGGCCGGCAATTGATAACACAGGGACTTGCCCGAGCCGGTGGGGAAGATGGCCGCCGCCGACCGACCGGCCAGCACGGCGCCGATGGCCGTCTCCTGACCGGGACGAAACTGTGGATAACCGAAAACCTGTTCCAGGGTGCTGTGCATGCGCGGTCGCTCCTTTGACTGCTGCGAGACCCAAAGACTAGCGGGACAACGCAGCGCGTCGAGAAAAGGTCGGGGGTAAAAACGATACTGGATGATACAGCGTCGAGCGCCTTTGCCTTGCCACGAGCAGATACAAATCCGGGCAATTTGATGTCTCGTCCCGACTTCGCCACCACGGTAAGGTGCGCCGAAAACTCATGCTGTACGTCAAGGCCAGGAAGCCTGACGCTCGATTTCAATTCTTCAAGGAACGAACCATGCCACACCCATTTTCCGCTCTACGCGCGCTGACGATCACGTCGGCCTCATTACTCGCCGGTTGCTTGACCATCCCCGATCCACCCGGCGTGGATCCCACCCAGTTCGAAACCCCGGAGTATCACGCTCAACAAGGCTTGGCCGTCGTCAAGGCATCAGCGCTCTACGCTCGCGGCGGGACTGGCCAGGATGTTGTCGTGGCGTTGATCGACTCGGGGCTCAACGCCAGCCTTGAGGAGTTCGAGGGCAGACTGGGTGATCCTGGATTCGACCATGTCGAAGACCGTCCCGGCACCGTTGACCGCATCGGTCATGGCACGCAGATGGCCGGTATTCTCGCCGCCAACAAGGACGACCGGGGCATGCACGGCATCGCGTTCAATGCGCGGTTGATCCCCTTTCGCTTTGGCGACGACAACGAGCCGTTTTTCTTCGACAGCGAAATCGCCCGGTCCTGGCAAAGTGGTTTTGACAAGGGTGCCCGGCTGTTCAACAACTCGTGGGCCAACGCCATTCCCGCCACCGAGATCAATGAGGCGCGCTACAACCAGGTGATGCCCGACTCCCTGGCCGTCGCTCGAAAACTGGTCGCGGACGGCGCCGTGCTGGTCTTCCCCACCGGTAACGAACTCAAGCGCGAGCCCCTGGCCGAGCCAGGACTGCCGGTCGCATTGCCAGAACTGGAAAAAGGCTGGATCGCAGTGGTGGCGTTGAAGAACGACGGCAGCGCCATCAATGGCAAATCCAACTATTGCGGCGTCGCAGCCGCCTGGTGCATCGCCGTTCCCGGCGGCGACGCCGGTGCACAGGCCGGCCTGCTCACCGTTGGCAAGGACGGCCGCTACGTGCAGACCGCTGGCACATCTCCCGCCGCCGCGTTGGTCAGTGGCGCACTGGCGGCGCTACAAAGCCTTCACCCGCAACTCAGCCCGCAGCAGATACGCGAACATCTGCTGGCGACAGCCAACCGCACAGGTATCTACGCCAACAGCGAAGCCTATGGCAGAGGATTGATGGACCTTGAGGCCGCCGCACTACGCATGCCTGAACAGATGGCTGACTGAACCCAAACCCTTATCGCTCGCGAGCCTGGCAGCAATCGACTCGCGATACCCATGAACACTTTGCGCCTGCCCCACCAACGGCAGGACGCCCGCGGTTCGCTGCTTGAAAAAGGAAATAACCATGTCGCACAAACTGAACCTACCTACCGTCCTGATGCTGTCCCTACTACTGGGCGGATGCATGAAATTCCCCGACGACCCGCCAATCCTCGCGACGGTCAAAACCGCAATCGCGACGCCTGCGATTTCTTGATTGCAGCGTTCTTCTTTTTCCAACGGGCAACGATTTCCCCCTAAACTTTCCACCGGTACAGACGCACCTCTTTTATTCTGGACATTTCATCATGCACCTTGCGCCAGACTTCCCCGATGACCATGCCATGCGCCAACTCATGGAGCTGCTCCACGAAGAAATCGGCCTGCCTGAACGCAAGACGATTCGCCTGGGCACTGCGATCAATCTCGACTTGGGTTGCGATGGCGCGGACGCCCGGCACCTGATGGAGGCACTGGAGGAGCGGTTCGCCATCGAGCTCATCGACTACGACGCCTACCGCTATTTCCAGCCTGAAGGGTTCGATGTATTTCAAAAGCGCAGGGCCAAGGGCCGGGGGAACAAGCTGCCACTGACCATCGGCATGCTTTACAAGGCGATCAAGGCACAGCGATGGGATACGCGGGAAGTGGAAGAGGCCTAGCTGATCGGCGCGCCTCAAATAGCCGTCCACAAAAAACCGCCCATGAAGGGCGGTTTTTTTCATTCACCAACCAAGCCTTACAGCTGCGGCCCAGCAGCCTTGATCGCGTCGCTCACGTCGAACTTCTTGAAGTTCTCGGTGAACAGGCCGGCCAATGCCTTGGCTGCTTCGTCGTAGGCGGCTTTGTCGGCCCAGGTGTTGCGTGGGTTCAACAGGCCAGTCTCGACGCCTGGAACAGCCAGCGGCACGTCCAGGTTGATGATGTCCAGGTGTTCGGTTTCAGCACCGATCAGCGCGCCGCTCTGGATCGCCGCGATCACCGCACGGGTGGTCGGAATGTTGAAGCGCTTGCCGACGCCGTAGCCGCCACCGGTCCAGCCGGTGTTGACCAGGTAGACCTTGGAGCCGAAACCACGGATGCGCTTGATCAGCAGCTCTGCGTACTCACCGGCCGGGCGCGGGAAGAACGGGGCGCCGAAGCAGGTAGAGAAGGTCGACTTGATGCCGCTGCCCGAACCCATTTCGGTCGAGCCCACCAGTGCGGTGTAGCCGGACAGGAAGTGGTAGGCGGCTTGTTCTTCGCTGAGGATCGACACCGGCGGCAGTACGCCGGTCAGGTCGCAGGTCAGGAAGATCACGGCGTTTGGCTCGCCACCGAGGTTTTTCGGTGCGCGTTTTTCGATCAGCTCACGGGGGTACGCAGCGCGGCTGTTCTGGGTCAGGCTGTCGTCGGCGTAGTCGGCTTTCTTGGTGACCGGGTCCAGGACGACGTTTTCCAGTACGGCGCCGTGCTGGATGGCTTTCCAGATCACCGGCTCGTTCTTCTCGGACAGGTCGATGCACTTGGCGTAGCAGCCGCCTTCGATGTTGAAGACCACGCCCACGCCCCAGCCGTGTTCGTCGTCACCGATCAGGTAACGGCTTTCATCGGCGGACAGGGTGGTCTTGCCGGTGCCCGACAGGCCGAAGAACAGGGTCACATCGCCCTCTTCGCCCATGTTCGCGGCGCAGTGCATCGGCAGCACGTCAACGGCTGGCAGCAGGAAGTTCTGCACGGAGAACAGGGCTTTCTTCATTTCACCGGCGTAGCGCATGCCGGCGATCAGCACTTTCTTGGCCGCGAAATTGATGATCACGGTGCCGTCGGAGTTGGTGCCGTCGCGCTCAGGCTCGCAGACGAAGTTCGGCGCGTTGAGGATCTGCCACTCGTCCTTGCCGCCGGCGTTGTATTGCTCGGGGTTGATGAACAGGCAACGGCCAAACAGGTTGTGCCACGCCGTCTCGGTGGTCATCTTGACCGGCAGGTAGTGCGCAGGATCGGAACCTACATGCACATGGGAGACAAAACGCTCGCGCTCGCCCAAGTAGGCTTCGACGCGGTTCCACAGGGCATCGAACTTGTCGGCCGGGAACTTGCGGTTGATCGGGCCCCAGGCGATGGCGTCCTGGGTGGTTGGCTCTTCCACGATGAAACGGTCGACTGGCGAGCGACCGGTACGATGACCGGTACGAACAACCAGCGCGCCAGTATCGGCAAGCTCGCCTTCACCGCGATTCAGGGCTTCTTTGACCAGATCATCGACACTCAGATCGGTGTACACGGCGTTATTGGCTTGCGTCATGAGATTCCCCGTCGGCCCGTGGCCGAGTGCTCCAAACGTTTTGTAGTAGGAAGTCGCGCACTACTACCCGAAAAAAGTGGGCCGGATTATGCCAGAAAAGCCCAAAAAAAGTAGGGCCCTCCCGTCAGTACGGCGTAAATCCGGCGTTTGCCAGGAGATTTACCTGCGCTGAACCGTTTTAGTGTCGAGTATCTGACGGTGTGTCGACACCCGCACCGGCGAACAATTGAGCGATGTCCGCCGCGTCGAACAGGTAGCGCTCGTTGCAGAACTGGCAGTCGATCTCGATGGCACCGCCATGCTCGATCACCAGTTGCTGCGCATCTTCCAGACCCAGACTGACCAGCGCATTGCCGGAACGTTCACGAGAGCAGCTGCATTGGAAGCGCAACGGCTGGCCGTCGAACAAGCGTACCTGCTCCTCGTGATAGAGGCGATGCAGCACGGTTTCGTTGTCCAGGCTCAGCAGCTCATCGGCGCTCAGGGTGCTGGCCAGAGCGGTGATGTGCTGCCAACTGGCGTCGCGTTCCTCCGGGTCGCGAAGGCGATCGGCGGGCAGTTGTTGCAGCAGCAGACCCCGCGCGCGCCGCCCGTCGGCGTAGAGCCAGAAACGGGTATTGGTCTGCTGGGACATGACGAAGTAGTTGGTGAAGCACTCGGCCAGGGTCGCGCCGTCGAGATCGACGATGCCCTGGTAGCGCTTGCCGTGGGTAGGGTCCACCGTCAGGGCCAGCACGCCGTCGGGCATCATGTCGGCCAGGGTCGCGTCGGGCGCGATCTGCTCGGCGTGATAACGGGCCAGGCCACGGATCTCGCGCTCGCTGGAGCACTCGATCATCAGCAGCGGGACCGGACCTTCGGAACGCGCCTGGAGAATCAGCAAGCCATCGAACTTCAAGGTGCCCACCAGCAACGCCGCAGCCGCCATCAGCTCGCCGAGCAGTTGTGCGACCGGCTCCGGATAGGGGTGCTTGGCGAGGACTTCGGCGTAGCTACGCTCCAACGCCACCAGCTCGCCACGGGCGTCGCTGTCATCGAAGATGAAACGTTGGGTGTAGTCGGTATCCGGTAAATCAGTCATAGGATCTGGTATCTGAGGTGATGACAAATGATGGCGGGCATTTTATGGGCATTCAGGGTGGGTTCCAAGCAAGGCTTGGGTTTGCCTGACGGGAAGAGACCGATGCCTCAATCCGAATGGTCATTGTGGCGAGGGAGCTTGCTCCCGCTCGGTTGCGCAGCGACCGTCAGATTTTGGGGCCGCTACGCAGCCCAGCGGGAGCAAGCTCCCTCGCCACGGGCCTTGCGCCAGCCTTTTTATTCGTTATTGCTGCCGTGAAACTTGAACAGGTCCCGGCGCTGCTTCTTGCTCGGCTTGCCATCGGTACTGACCCCCAATGCGCCGGCCTTGCGTTGCGCGGCGGCGGCTTCGCGCTTGGCGATGCTGGCTTCGGTTTCGCGATACAACGCCTGCGCTTCAGGTGCGCCGCGACGCACGATCGACAGGGCCTCGACCACCACGGTCTTTTCATCGAACCCGGTGCGGATGACAAACTCATCGCCGATGCGGGGCTCCTTGCCCGGCTTGCAGCGCTCTCCCCGGTGATGGACCTTGCCGCTTTCGATGGCGGTCTTGGCCAGGGCCCGCGTCTTGTAGAAGCGCGCCGCCCACAACCATTTATCGAGACGGACCTTGTCGTCTTCTTCCTTTTTTTGTGCCACTGCAATTCCTCTTTCTGCCATTAGCCGGAACTGTACTACCGTTTTTGTCGAGCGCACGAATCAGGCCCGACGGATAGAATGCCCGCCAAACCGACGCCATACCCATCGCTTCGGCCGGAATCGGTTACAAGCACACACAAGTGCGTAGATAACTGTCGCCATTTTGTGATTATTCTGCGTGAATACCGCGATTCGCGGAGTCCACGATCCGATGCACTGATCGCAGGTTTTTTTATTGAAGACTTTTGACCATTTGACCGTTGTCGGTCTGCGCGAGTGGGTGGCGCTCCCGGATCTGGGAGTCGTGGGCCTGCGGGCAAAAATCGACACCGGGGCCAGCACCTCCAGCCTGCATGCCACTGACATCGAGCCGTTCGAGCGCGATGGCGAAAAGTGGGTGCGCTTCACGGCGCACCTTGGCACGGTGGTGCAATTGCGCCATCGCCGCTGCGAAGCCCCGCTGGTGGCGCGCAAGACCATAAAGAGTTCCAACGGCCACGCTCAGGTCCGCTACGTGATCAGCACCACGTTGGCGCTGGGTGACCGGGTCTGGCGGGTCGAGTTCACCCTCGCCTGCCGCAAATCCATGCGATATCGCCTGTTACTGGGTTCCAAAGCCTTGATCGACGGCCAACTGGTGGTCAATCCGGGCACCAAATATGTTCAAGAAAAGCCGGCATTCCCGGTGTCCACTACCTCTGCCACAGGTGTTGCATGAAGATCGCTGTGCTGTCGCGTAATCCGCGTCTGTATTCCACTCGTCGCCTGGTTGAAGCCGGGACCGAACGTGGCCATGAAATGGTGGTGATCGATACCCTGCGCGCCTACATGAACATCGCCAGCCACAAGCCGCAGATCCACTACCGTGGCAAGCCGCTGGAAGGGTTCGACGCGGTGATCCCGCGCATCGGCGCATCGGTGACGTTCTATGGTTGCGCGGTGTTGCGCCAGTTCGAAATGATGGGGGTGTTTCCCCTCAACGAGTCCGTGGCCATCGCCCGTTCCCGGGACAAGCTGCGCTCGCTGCAATTGCTGTCACGGCGTGGGATCGGCCTGCCGGTCACCGGTTTTGCCCACTCGCCCGACGACATTCCCGACCTGATCGCGATGGTCAACGGCGCACCGCTGGTGATCAAGGTGCTGGAAGGCACCCAGGGCATCGGCGTGGTCCTGTGTGAAACCGCGACGGCGGCGGAGTCAGTGATCGAGGCATTCATGGGCCTGAAGCAGAACATCATGGTCCAGGAATACATCAAGGAAGCCGGTGGCGCCGACATTCGCTGCTTCGTGGTCGGCGACAAAGTGATTGCCTCGATGAAACGCCAGGCCAAGCCCGGTGAGTTCCGCTCCAACCTGCATCGCGGTGGTAGCGCCAGCCTGATCAAAATCACCCCGGAAGAGCGCATGACCGCCCTGCGGGCCGCAAAGGTCATGGGCCTGGCCGTGGCGGGCGTGGACATCCTGCGCTCCAACCACGGGCCACTGGTGATGGAGGTCAACTCCTCGCCGGGCCTGGAAGGCATCGAGACCACCACCAGCAAGAACGTGGCGGGGATCATCATCGAGCACCTGGAAAAAAATGGCGGGCCGAACATGACCCGGACCAAAGGAAAGGGCTGAGCCAACACAAAACCCTGTGGGAGCGAGCCTTTGTGGGAGCGGAGCTTGTGTGGGAGCCGAGCTTGCTCGCGATAGTGGTGCGCCAGTCGAGATCAACTTTACTGATCCACCGCAATCGCGAGCAAGCTCGGCTCCCACAGGTCCTCTGGTTCCCACAGGTTCTCTGTCTTACTTGAGAGAGATGGCTACACCGCATCCCTTGGCAGCATCAACCCCAACGGCAACCGCACCCGAGCCTCCAGCCCGCCACCGGCGCGGTTGCGCAGCTCGACGTTGCCGCCGTGCATCGAGGCGATACGCTTGACGATGGCCAGGCCCAGCCCCGTGCCTTTCCCACCCCGGGCGCGATCGCCCCGGGTGAAGGGGTTGAAAATGGCTTCCAGCTCCGAGGGATCGATGCCGGCGCCACGGTCCATGACGCTCAGCACCACGTAAGGCGCGCTGGTGTCGCCGGAGACATAGGCCGCCACTTCGACGCCGGCGCCGGCATGGTTCAGGGCATTGCCGATCAGGTTGTTCAACAAACGCTTCATCGACACCCGGCGCAACGGGAACGGCTGAATCGGCTCCAGGCGCAGGTGCACTTTCTCGTCGTTCTGGTTATAGGGCGCGACCACTTCCCGCACCAACTCGCTGAGGTCCACCTCTTCCACGGACTCATCACGCCCGTCGCGTATGAACGCCAGGAACTGGTCGAGAATCGCGTCCATGTCCTCGATGTCGCGGACCATCTCATCGGTCAGGTCGGTGTGCTCGCCCATCAATTCCAGCGACAACCGCAGCCGGGTCAAGGGCGTGCGCAGGTCGTGGGAGACGCCCGCCAGCATCAGCTCGCGTTCGCGCCCGGCCTGTTCCACATCCTCGGCCATCTGGTTGAAGGCGCGGTAGACCTCGGTCATCTCGCTGGGCGTATCGCTGATGGGCAGCCGCACGCTGCGACCCTGGCCCAGTTGGCGGGCGGCGTAGACCAGGCGCTTCAACGGTTGGTTGAGCTGGCTGACGAAGATCCACGCCGATGCCGTCGATAGCAGGCCGATGGCGAGGAACCAGCCGAGCACGTTCCAGATTTTCTGGCCGCGCAACGGATGCGGATACAACGGCACTTTCAGCCAGCCATCCCCCAGGCTTGGAGCCCGCACCCAAAGCGCCGGCGGCGAATGCATGCGCAATCGCACCTCGGTATCGGCGCCCAGTTCGGCTTGCATCTGGCGTTGATAGATCTCGCTGTAGGGCCAATGCTGCTCGCCCTCCGGCACGCCGGCACCGACGACACGGATCAGCGTCGCCGCCTCGGCAATTTTCGCCCGGTTGGTTTCGTCCGCCGCCCAATAGGCCCGCAGGGTCAAGGCAACGCCGTGGCTGTACTGTCGGTCCACGAGCACGTCTTCGTTCATCAGCAGGTACACCAACGTCAGTGCCTTGGAAAAGAGCACGACGATCAGCACCAGCCAGAGGGTGCGGGAGAAGAAACTCTGGGGGAACCAAACGGGGGTTTTCATGAATAACCGCTACACACTTGCAGGAGCGAGCGATGCTCGCACAATGACAGACCGCGAGTCGCCTGGAAGAAGACATTTCAACCGGCCAGGCCACCCGCTCCTACAAATCGCCGATCACTTGCTGGCGGCGCCATCCGGCACGAACACGTAACCCACGCCCCAGACGGTCTGGATATACCGCGGCTTGGAAGGATCAGGCTCGATCATCCGGCGCAGGCGGGAAATCTGTACGTCGATGGAGCGCTCCAGCGCATCCCATTCACGACCGCGGGCCAGGTTCATCAGCTTGTCGCGGGTCAGCGGCTGGCGAGCGTTCATCACCAGGGCCTTGAGCACGGCGAACTCACCGGTGGTGAGCATGTGGACCTCATCACCGCGCTTGAGCTCACGGGTGGCCAGGGACAGTTCATAGTCGCCGAAGGTCACGCTTTCATCTTCGCTGCCCGGCGCGCCAGGCACCGGTGCCGACTGGCGACGCAGTACCGCCTTGACGCGGGCCATCAACTCGTCGGGGTTGAACGGCTTGGCCAGGTAATCGTCGGCGCCCAGTTCGAGGCCCTTGATACGGCTCAGCTCGTCGCCCTTGGCGGTGAGCATGATGATCGGGATCTGGTTGTTGGCGCCGCGCAGGCGGCGGCAGGCGGTCAGGCCGTCTTCACCGGGCAGCATCAGGTCGAGTACGACCAGGTTGAACACTTCACGGGCCAGCAACCGATCCATTTGCTCGGTGTTCGGTACGGTGCGGGCACGGTAGCCCTTGCTGACGAAAAAGCGTTCCAGCAGGCTGCTCAGCCCTGGATCGTCGTCAACAATAAGAATTTTTTCGCCTTCAGCAGTTTGTGCAGTGCTGCTCATAGGAAGCTCCTTTGATCTCGGCGCGCATTATGGCCTAGCTGCCGTTATACGCACCGTGTGCATTGTTAGCAGATTTTTCCTCTATCTCCACAAATCCGGGTATCAAGCCTACAGACCATGTCCCCCCCTCAGGACGGAACGCTGGTTATAATGCGCGGCCTTTTGTGCCAGGGAATGCCGGATCGTGATCCCGGCGTGCCATTTTTTCAGCCTTGGCAAGGCAACTTTTTGAATTTCGCGGGTCAACAGGCAGCCTTTTGACCCAGGCAGCGGCGCATGCCAGGCCGCTCAACCAGTCTCGCCGAGCCCGGTTTCTGTGGTGGCGAGCCTGATTTCACAATTTGTCAGGTGGTTTTATGGACAGCATCAACAGCCGCATCGCCGAGGAACTCGGTGTACGCCCACAACAGGTCGAAGCGGCCGTCGCGCTACTCGATGAAGGTTCCACGGTGCCGTTCATCGCCCGTTACCGGAAAGAAGTGACCGGCAGCCTCGATGACACCCAACTGCGGCATCTGGAAGAGCGCCTGCGCTACCTGCGAGAACTCGACGAACGGCGCATCAGCATCCTGGCCAGCATCCAGGAGCAGGGCAAGCTGACCCCGCAACTCGAGCGCGACATCAAGCTGGCCGACACCAAGACTCGTCTCGAAGACTTGTACCTGCCCTACAAGCAAAAGCGCCGCACCAAGGGCCAGATCGCCCTGGAAGCCGGCCTCGGCGAGCTGGCCGACGGCCTGTTCAACGACCCGACCCAGGCCCCGGAAACCGAAGCTGCGCGCTTCGTCGATGCCGAAAAAGGCGTGGCGGACGTGAAAGCCGCGCTGGAAGGCGCCAAGTACATCCTCATGGAGCGTTTCGCCGAAGACGCCAACCTGTTGGAAAAACTGCGCAACTTCCTCAAACAGGAAGCCATCCTCAGCGCCCGGGTCATCGCGGGCAAGGAAGAGGAAGGCGCGAAGTTCCGCGATTACTTCGAACACGACGAACCGCTCAAGAGCATGCCGTCCCACCGCGCCCTGGCGATTTTCCGGGGTCGCAACGAAGGCATCCTCAGCTCCGCCCTGAAGGTCGGTGAAGAATTGCCGGGCACCATGCACCCGTGCGAAGGCATGATCGGCCAGCAGTTCGGCATCCAGAACCAGAACCGCGCCGCCGACAAATGGCTGGCCGAAGTGGTGCGCTGGACCTGGAAGGTCAAGCTCTACACCCACCTGGAAACCGACCTGCTGGGCGAGTTGCGCGACAACGCCGAGACCGAGGCGATCAACGTGTTCGCCCACAATCTGCACGACCTGCTGCTGGCCGCACCGGCCGGCCCCCGTGCCACCCTGGGCCTGGACCCGGGCCTGCGCACCGGTTGCAAGGTGGCGGTGGTGGACTCCACCGGCAAGCTGCTGGATCACGCCACGGTCTACCCGCACGTGCCGCACAACAAGTGGGACCAGACCCTCGCCGTGCTCGCCGCCCTGTGCGCCAAGCATTCGGTGGACCTGATCGCCATCGGCAACGGCACCGCCAGCCGCGAGACCGACAAACTGGCCGCCGAGCTGATCAAGAAATACCCTGCCATGAAAATGACCAAGGTCATGGTCTCCGAGGCCGGCGCTTCGGTTTACTCGGCGTCGGAACTGGCTTCCAAGGAATTCCCCGACCTGGATGTGTCGATCCGTGGCGCAGTGTCCATCGCCCGTCGCCTGCAGGATCCACTGGCGGAGCTGGTGAAGATCGACCCTAAATCCATCGGTGTCGGCCAGTACCAGCACGACGTTTCCCAACTGAAACTGGCCCGTGGCCTGGACGCCGTGGTGGAAGACTGCGTGAACGCCGTGGGTGTGGACGTGAACACCGCTTCGGTGGCGCTGCTGGCGCGGATCTCCGGCCTGAACGCCACGCTGGCGCAGAACATCGTCACCCACCGTGACGAACATGGCGCGTTCAAGACCCGCGCCGCGTTGAAGAAAGTCCCACGCCTGGGTGAAAAAACCTTCGAACAGGCCGCCGGCTTCCTGCGGGTCATGAACGGCGACAACCCGCTGGATTCGTCGGCCGTCCACCCCGAAGCCTACCCGCTGGTGCAACGCATTGCCGCCCAGACTGACCGCGACATTCGTTCGCTGATCGGTGATGCCGCATTCCTCAAGCGCCTGGACCCGAAGAAATTCACCGACGAAACCTTCGGCCTGCCCACCGTCACCGACATCCTCCAGGAACTGGAAAAACCGGGCCGCGACCCGCGTCCCGAGTTCAAGACCGCCGAGTTCCAGGACGGCGTCGAGGACCTCAAGGACCTGCAACCGGGCATGATCCTCGAAGGCGTGGTGACCAACGTCACCAACTTCGGCGCCTTTGTCGACATCGGCGTGCACCAGGACGGGCTGGTGCACATCTCGGCACTCTCCGAGAAGTTCATCAAGGACCCGCGCGAAGCGGTGAAGGCTGGCGATGTGGTGAAAGTGAAGGTCATGGAAGTCGACATCCCGCGCAAACGCGTCGGCCTGTCGATGCGCATGAGCGACACACCGGGCGAGAAAATCGACGGTGCCCGTGGTGCGCGTCCTGGCTCGACCCCGCGTCAGTCGCAGAACACCGCGCCGCGCAAGGAAACCGCCACCGCGGCCCCGGCGAACAACGCCATGGCTTCGCTGTTCGCCAACGCCAAGCCGTTGAAGAAGCGCTGATGGACGTGCCAGCCGGGTTGGTGGAAAGCGCCTTTTTCAAGCTGCTCGGCTGCCGCTTGCAGAACCTGGGGGACGGGGTGGCGCAAGTCGCCCTGGGCCTCGAGCCGCCGTTGCGCAACCGCGGCGGCAAGCTGCACGGCGGTGCACTGTTCAGCCTGGTGGACATCGCCATGGGCCTGGCCTGCTCCAGTGTCCATGGCTTTGACCAGCAAAGCGCGACCATCGAATGCAAGATCAACTACATTCGCGCCGTGTCCGACGGCGAAGTGCTGTGCACTGCCCGGGTCATCCACCCGGGCCGGCGCACGCTGGTGGTCGAGGCCGAGGTGATGCAAGGCGACAAACTGGTCGCAAAAGCGCAAGGCACGTTCGCTGTCCTATAGCTCCCTGTCATCGATTTGAGTTAATTTCGACGCCATGAATGCAGTGTCGGGCTTTCCTGTGGGAGCGAGCTTGCTCGCGATAACGGAGGGTCAGTCAAGATCAACGTTACTGATCCACCGCCATCGCGAGCAAGCTCGCTCCCACAGTGGGGTTGCGGTGGCTAGCTTTTGGCACGAAAACCAGGCGAAAACGCCAGTTTTAACTTCACCCTTGTAGACCGTCTTGCCCACCCCCATATTGGGGCGACTGACGCGTGAAGGAATTCAACTTGAGCGACCTTTTAAACCGCCGCCTGGCCTTGCTCGGCGAGCGCGCCAACCTCTCCCTGCTCGAACAGTGCCTGCACGGCATCGAGCGTGAATGCCTGCGTGTCACGGACGATGGGCGCCTGGCGCAGACTCCGCACCCCAAGGCCCTGGGTTCGGCGCTGACCAACGAACAGATCACTACCGACTATTCCGAGTCGCTGCTGGAGTTCATCACGCCGGCCCTGGCCAACCCGGCCGATACCTTGCGCAGCCTCGACAAGATCCACCGGTTTGCCTACAGCAAACTGGGTGACGAGTACTTGTGGAGCCCGTCGATGCCGTGCCCACTGCCGGCCGAAGAAGAGATTCCGATCGCCTACTACGGCACCTCGAATATCGGCCAGCTCAAGTACGTCTATCGCAAGGGCCTGGCCCTGCGCTACGGCAAGACCATGCAATGCATCGCCGGGATCCACTACAACTTTTCCCTGCCGGAAAAGCTCTGGCCGCTGCTCCGTCAGAACGAAGCCGCCGATCTGAGCGACCGTGACTTCCAATCGTCGGCCTACATCGCGCTGATCCGCAATTTCCGCCGCTACAGCTGGTTGCTGATGTACCTGTTCGGTGCCTCGCCGGCCCTGGACGTCGGTTTCCTGCGGGGCCGTCCGCACCAGTTGGAACAACTGGACCCGGACACCTTGTACCTGCCCTACGCCACCAGCCTGCGCATGAGCGACCTGGGTTACCAGAGCAACGCCCAGGCCGGCCTCACGCCCTGCTACAACGACCTGGCGAGCTACACCGACAGCCTGCGCAAAGCGGTGGCGACGCCCTACGCGCCGTACGTCGAAGTCGGCACTCACCAGAACGGCGAGTGGGTGCAGCTCAATACCAACATCTTGCAGATCGAAAACGAGTACTACTCCAACATCCGTCCCAAGCGCGTGACCTACACCGGCGAGCGACCGATCCAGGCCTTGATGGCCCGGGGTATCCAGTACGTCGAAGTGCGCTGCCTGGACATCAACCCGTTCCTGCCGATGGGTATCGACCTCACCGAAGCGCGGTTTCTCGATGCGTTCCTGCTGTATTGCGGCCTCAATGACAGCCCGCAGCTGGAAAACAACGAATGCGGCAACGCCACGAGCAACTTCCTGACCGTGGTCAAGGAAGGTCGCAAGCCAGGCCTGCAATTGCAGCGCCAGGGTCAAGCGGTGGACATGCAGGCCTGGGCCGTGGAATTGCTGGAAAAAATCGCTCCGCTGGCCGCGCTGCTCGACCAGAGCCAGGGTGGCGATGCCCATCGCCAGGCACTGGACGCGCAATTGGCGAAAGTCCGTGATCCGTCCCTGACGCCTTCCGCCCAGGTGCTGGCCGCCATGGCCGAACACCAGGAAAGCTTCGCCCAATTCTCCCTGCGCCAAAGCAAGGCCCACGCCGAGTTCTTCCGCGCCGAGCCGTTGCCTGCCCAGGAACAAGCGACATTCGAAGAGACCGCACGCGAGTCGCTGGTCCAGCAAGCTGAGCTGGAACAGAACGAGGTGGGGGATTTCGATGTGTTCGTGGGTTCTTACCAGGCAAGCATCCTGGCGATCAGTAACTGATCAGCCCGCCTTGGCGGGGATACTCTTGTGGCGAGGGAGCT
>NZ_JACNDD010000057.1:0-40692 GCF_017351395.1 Pseudomonas sp. FW305-28 | reverse complement strand
TCGCGAGCAAGCTCGCTCCCACATAGGGATCATCCACCGATCGTTAGACCCGGAATTGCTTGAGCAACCCGTTCAACTGTTCACTCAGTGCCTTGAGGCGGCTGCTTGCCTGGCTGGATTGTTCGGCGGCCATGGCGGTGCTGTGGGACAGTCCGGCGGCCTGGGTGACGTTTTGGTTGATGTCTTCCACCACATGGGCCTGTTGCAGGGTGGCGCTGGCGATGGAGGCGTTCAGGCTGTTGAGGTTGCGCAGGGCTTGGCCGATGGCGTTGAGGCTGGCACCGGCGAGGCCGGCCTGTTCGATGGTCAGTTGCGAGGCACGGCTGCTGTCGCCGATGACTTTCACGGCGGCTTCGGAATGGGTTTGCAGGCGCTCGATCATCGCCTGGATCTCGGCGGTGGATTTCTGTGTACGCTGGGCCAGCAGCCGCACTTCATCGGCGACCACCGCAAAGCCTCGGCCTTGCTCGCCGGCACGGGCGGCCTCGATCGCGGCGTTGAGGGCCAACAGGTTGGTTTGTTCGGCGATGGAGCGAATCACCTCCAGCACACTGCCGATCTGGGTGCTTTCACTGGCCAGGGTGCGAATCACTTCCACGGCTTGATCGATGGTCTGGGACAGGCGGTCGATCTGCTGCAAGCTGCCATCGATGTTGACCTGGCCTTGCTGGGCCTGGGATTCGGCGTCGCGCATCTCACTGGCCGCGTGCTCGGCATTCTTGGCCACATCCTGCACGCCATAGGTCACTTCGTTGATCGCGGTGGCCACCAGTTCCATTTGTTGCGACTGCTGTTGGCTGCGTTCCTGGGCTTGAGCCGCGTCATTGCCCAATTCGCTGGAAGATTGCCCCAGTGCACTGGCCGACTCCTGCAACTGGCTCACCACCTGGCGCAATTTGGCGGTAAAGGCGTTGAAGTGCCGGGCCAGTTGGGTGACTTCGTCCTGGCCGTGGGTGTCGAGGGTGCGGGTCAGGTCGCTCTCGCCGCTGGCGATATTGGCCATGGCGTTGACGGTCTCTTGAAGCGGGCGGACGATGCTGCGTACGATCAGGGTCAGCAGCAGGCCCATGACCAGGGTGATCGCCAACCCAATCAACGAAGCCTTGATCAACTGGGACCGGAATTCTGTCTGGACGTCGTCCACGTACACACCGGAACCGATGATCCAGCCCCACGGTTCGAACAGTTTGACGTAGGAGGTCTTGCCGACTGGCGCTTCGGCGCCCGGCTTGGGCCAGAGATAGTCGATGATCCCTGCACCCTTGGCCTTGGCGATGGCGACCATTTCGTTGAACAGCGCAAAACCGTTCGGGTCGCGGATCGCCGAGAGATTCTGGCCTTCGAGTTTCGGGTTGGTCGGGTGCATGACCATGACCGGCGTCAGATCGTTGATCCAGAAATAGTCGCTCTGGTCATAGCGCAGGCCTCGTACCGCGCTGAGGGCTTGCTTCTGCGCCGCCTCGCGGGTCAGGGTCCCAGCGGTTTCCAGGCCATGGTAGTAGCTCAGTACACCACTGGCGGTCTGCACCACATGCTGGGTCTTCTGCACCTTGGCCTGATACAGGTCCGTGTGGATCTGCTTGAGCATGAAGGCGCCGAGCGTGAACAACATCACGATGGCCACGATCAGGATGAGCCACAAGCGTCGGCTGATCGACACACTGCGCAAGCTATTCATACGCTGTCACTCCGGGTTCTTATTCTTGTCATTAACGACGGCCGGCACTTTAGCGCCCGGCGGCTATCCATGATTGATCTGGGTCATAACGCGGCAGCGTTATCAGGGCTTGTCTGATAGGATTTCGGCCCCGCAGCGCAAAACCTGAGCCTGTTCTGATTTTTCATTGGTTTTTTTTGAAAGGTCGCGGTTATCGTGCAGCCGCTGCGTGTACCTGCATGACACTTGAATATTGATAAGACCTGCATGAACAGCGTCTTTTTTGGGGGATGAATGGATTTGTGGACCGCCTTTTCGGCACTGATTCTTGGCGTAGTGGAAGGTTTGACGGAATTTCTGCCGATTTCCAGCACGGGACACCAGATCATTGTCGCCGACTTGCTCGAGTTCGGTGGCGAACGAGCGATGGCATTCAACATCATCATCCAGCTTGGCGCGATCCTCGCGGTGGTCTGGGAGTTTCGGCGCAAGATCTTCGACGTGGTGCTGGGCCTGCCGACGCAACCCGGCGCCCGCCGGTTTACCGCCAACCTGCTGATCGCCTTCCTGCCTGCCGTAGTCCTGGGCGTGCTGTTTGCAGACTGGATTCACCACTATCTGTTCAACCCGATCACCGTAGCCGCCGCGCTGGTGGTGGGCGGTGTGGTGATGCTCTGGGCCGAGAAGCGCCAGCACCAGGTGCATGCTGAAACGGTGGACGATATCTCCTGGAAGGATGCGTTGAAGGTCGGCCTGGCCCAGTGCATTGCGATGATCCCGGGCACCTCCCGTTCCGGCGCGACCATCATTGGTGGCTTGCTGTTTGGCCTGTCGCGTAAAACCGCTACCGAGTTCTCGTTCTTCCTGGCGATGCCCACCATGGTCGGCGCAGCCGTCTACTCGGGCTACAAGTACCGCGAACTGTTCGTCCCGGCGGATTTCCCGGTGTTCGCCATTGGTTTTGTCACGGCGTTCATTTTCGCCATGATCGCGGTCAAGGGCCTGCTGCGGTTCATCGCCAGCCACAGCTACGCCGTGTTCGCCTGGTATCGCATCGCCTTTGGCCTGTTGATCCTGGCCACCTGGCAGTTCGGCTGGGTGGATTGGACCGCCGCCAAGCCATGAACGATTCAGGCGCCCGTAAACGCGCAGGGGGCAATGCCGGCGGCGCTGTGCAGCACCTGCGGCTCAAGCTGATGGTCTTTGCGCTGCTCTGCGCCTTGCCGCTGTTCGGCTCGCTGCTGTTCGGGCTGCGGGCGGTGTCGTGGGTGCCGATGGCAGCCTACGGTGTCGTCAGTGTGGTGGCGTTCCTGCTGTACTGGAGCGACAAGCGCAAGGCGCGCGCCGAGGCCTGGCGCACCCCGGAGAACGTGCTGCATGCACTGGAGCTGGCCGGCGGTTGGCCTGGAGCCTTGCTGGCCCAGCAGCTGTTTCGCCACAAGACCCGCAAAGTCTCGTTCCAGGTGGTGTTCTGGTTCATCGTACTGTTGCATCAGGTGTTCTGGATCGACCAGTTGTTCCTGGGTGGTTATCTGTTGGCGTTGTCCTAGACAACCAGCTCGACTTCAAACCTGTGGGAGCGAGCTTGCTCGCGATGGCGGCGGGTCAGTCGCGCCGCCACTACAGCAACAACCCGACCTGGGTACGCTTCGGTAACTTGCCGACCACCAATTGGTGCGAGCGTTGCAGCAGGCCACGCAGTTCTTCGGCCCCCAGCGGGTAGGGCACCTGCATGATGACCCACTGGGCCCGTGCCAGGTAAGGCGCGGGGTGAATGCCTGGCCGGTCGCAGTGGCCCAGGAACAGATCCTTGTCGACCTTGAACGCCAACGAGTCGCCCCGCAGGCCCTGGAGGGCGAACATCTTGTTCCCGGCGATGGAAAACACCCGCACGCCGCCCCATTTGTAGTCTTCCCTGGCACCGGGCAAACTTAGGCAAAACTGCGCGACATCCTCTTCGCTCAACCTCATAGCGTTCTATCTCCACAGCCCTCGAAGGCTTCCACCAAATGATCGATCCAGGCGCGGACCGCTGGCAACATGCCGCGCCGATGCGGGTAGACCGCCTGTAGCCAGCCGTCGGGCAACGACCATCCTGGCAGCAGTTCCACCAGTGTGCCGTCCCGCAATTCCTGCTCGCAATACATGCTTGGCAATAAAGTGAAGCCCAGGCCGGCGAGGGTGCAGGCTCGACGCACAATGAAGTCATCGATGCCCAGGCGGGCCTCCAGGCTCAGTTCCACACGCTGTCCATCGCTCTTGACCAGACGCAGATGCACCAGGCGATCGGCTTCCAACGCCCCCAGCACCGGCAACGCCTCCAGATCGTTCGGGGTCTCGATCCGCCGTCCTTCGACGAAGGCCGGGCTGGCCACCAGCATCAGTCGTGCCCGGCGCAAACGCCGGGTCATCAACAGCGGGTCTTCGTCCCCCAGGTCGCGCACGCGCAACGCCACGTCGATGCCTTCGCCGACCAGGTCCACCCGGCGGTTGAGCAGGGTCATGTCCAGTTGCACCAAGGGGTATTTCACCAGGAAGGTTGCGATCACCACCGGCAGGAACTGGTGGGCCAGGCCCACCGGGCTGGACACCCGCAATCGGCCGCGGGGTTCGCTGGACATGCTCGCCACCGCTTCGTCGGCCATCTCGGCCTCCAGCAACATGGCCTGGCAATGGCGCAGATAACGTTCGCCAACCGCCGTCAATTTCAACTGGCGGGTGGTGCGCTGGAGCAACCGGGCGCCGAGGCGTTCTTCCAGCTCGGCGATACGCCGCGACAGTCGCGATTTGGGAATGCCCAGCAAGCGCCCGGCCGCCGCGAAGCCACCGGCTTCGACGACTTTGGCGAAGTAGTACAAGTCATTGAGGTCTTGCATGGCGAGTCCGATTGTCCTGTCAGTGGGACAAACTATCGCATTTATGCTGACTTATCGATAATTGGCTTCATCGATAGGATGGTCGCCAATTGATCGCCTGGTTGCGATCCTCATTTGGAGAGCATTGATATGAAACTGCTGCACATCGATTCGAGCATCCTCGGCGACAACTCCGCTTCCCGCCAATTGAGCCGTGAAGTGGTTGAAGCCTGGAAAGCTGCCGAGCCAGGCATCACCGTCACCTACCGTGACCTGGCCGCCGATGCCATCAGCCATTTTTCCGCCCAGACCCTGGTCGCTGCCGGTACCAGCGCCGAATTGCGCGACGCTGCGCTCAAGTACGAAGCCGACCTTAGCAGCGAGACAATGGCAGAGTTCCAGGCGGCGGATGCGCTGGTCATCGCCGCGCCGATGTACAACTTCAGCATTCCGACCCAACTCAAGGCCTGGATCGACCGTATTGCCGTGGCCGGCCAGACGTTCCGCTACACCGAAGCGGGCTTCGAAGGCCTGTGCGGTGGCAAGAAACTGGTGATCGTTTCCACCGCCGGTGGTGTGCACGCCGGGCAGCCGAGTGGTGCAGGCCATGAGGATTACCTGAAAGTGATGTTCGGTTTCCTGGGCATCACCGACATCGAATTCGTCCGTGCGGAAGGGCTGGCCAAGGGCGATGACATGCGCAATAAGGGCATGAACGAAGCCCAGGCGCAGATCGGCGAACAGTTCGCCGCTGCGTAAAACCTGCGTAAAGGCAGCAAGCGCTTCGGGCAACCTTCGCAAAACCCTGTATTCTCGTCGTCATTGGATGGCCGGGATGCAGGGTTTTGCTGCATTCGGCGCCGGGGATTCTGGCGCAGGTTATGCACGGCCAAGTGTGCGAGCGACGGGGCCTTCCCGGGCGCTAGTGAAGGTGGAAGATTCGATGACACGTTTTGGTGCAGTGCTGCTGCTTTGCTGGTTAGCCAGTCTCGGTTCCGTGCAGGCCGCTCCAGGGCCGCATCCGCATTGGAGCGCGGGTTTCCATGAGCTGAGTTTTCTCGATCCGCTGGATCAGCAGCCGATGCACGCCATCGCCTTCTATCCGTCCACCGACCGGGAACAATCCAGCCTGCTGGGTGGCTACCAGATCGATGCCGCGCCGGACGCCCAGATCGCCATCGGCCGCTTCCCGCTATTGATGTTGTCCCATGGCAACACTGGCACGCCGTTGGCCCTGCATGACCTGGCCACCTCGCTGGCGCGCAAGGGGTTTGTCGTGGTGGCGGTGATTCATCCCGGCGACAACGCCCAGGATCACAGCCGGCTTGGTACCCTGAGCAACCTGTACGGGCGGCCGATCCAGATTTCCGAAGCCATCACCGCAACGCTCAATGATCCGATGCTGTCGCCGTTCGTCAACGCCGGGCAGGTCGGGGTGATCGGCTATTCGGCCGGTGGCGAAACCGCGCTGATCTTGTCCGGTGCGACGCCGGACCTCAATCGTCTGCGCCGCTACTGCGCGGAGCGGCCGGACGACCATGACGCCTGTAATACCCAGGGTGAACTGATCGCCGACCGCGATGACCTGCAACCCGTGGCCGACCCCAGGGTCCGGGCGCTGTTGTTGATGGCGCCGTTGAGCCTGAAATTCGGTCGTCATACGTTGGCCGATGTCCATGTGCCGGTGCTGCTGTACAGCGGCGATGGGGACAAATTGGTGGCTTTCGACAAGAATGCCGCCGCCTTGGCCCGTAAGCTGCCCACCGCACCGGATTTCAAGACCTTGGCCGGCGCGGGCCACTTTGTTTTCCTGGCGCCGTGCACCGACGAGCAGATCGCCGCGATGCCCGCGCTCTGCACGGATGCCGACGGTGTCGATCGCAAGGACATCCACCGCACCATGATTTCCGAGGCCGGCCGCTTCTTCGGCGAGGCCTTGGGCAAGCCGACCCGGGCAGGGCTGAAGACTGCCGATCAATAAAGGGCGTTTGTCGCTCGACGACGCAGCAGCAGGGTCAGGCCCAGGCCGGTGACCGACAGCAAGGCGGCACAGAAGAAGATCGACGAATAGCCCAGGTTCAATGCCACCGCGCCCATCAACGGGCCGGCAATCGCCAGTGCCAGGTCAAAGAACACCGCGTAGGCGCTCAGGCCCGCGCCACGGCTGGTGTTGGGCACTTGCTTGATAGCCTCCACCCCGAGCGCGGGATACACCAGCGACAACCCGAAGCCGGCCAGCCCGGCACCGACCAGGGCGAACGGGGTGGACGGCGCCAGCCACAGCAATGCCAGCCCGAGGGTTTCGATGCTCATGCAGGCAATGGCCGAGTTGAAGCCACCGAAGCGGGCAATGCTGGAAATGAACAGTAACCGCGCGAGAATGAAGCAGATGCCAAATACCGTCAGGCACCACGCCGCGCCGGTCCAGCCGCGGCTGATGTAAAACAGTGTGATGAACGTGGTGAGCGTGCCGTAGCCGATCGACGCCAGGCTCAGGCCCGCTCCGTACGGCGCAATGCGCGCAAACACCGCCCAGAAAGGCAAGCGCTCGCCGCGAATGACCGGCACCGACGGCTTGTTGCGAATCATCAACAGCGCGGCGCCTGCCAGCAACGACAACGCAATACCCAGGCTGGCGAAACCCAGCTCACCGACCATCACCACCCCCAACGGCGCGCCAATAGCGATGGCCCCGTACGAAGCAATACCGTTCCAGGAAATCGAGCGGGCGGTGTGCTCCACTCCCACCTGGCCCATGCACCAACTGATGGTGCCCACGCCAATCAGCCCCTGTGCCACGCCGAGCAGCAAGCGACCGGCGATCAGAATCAACAGGCTGGGTAGCGCAAAGCTTTGCAGCAAGGTCGAGATCAGCGTCAGCACGCCGCTGAGCACAATCCCCGACAACCCATAGACAATCGCCCGCTTGGTGCCGACGCTGTCCGACAACCGCCCGGCCATGGGGCGGCTGAGCAAGGTCGCCAGATACTGTGAACCGATGGTCAGGCCGGCCACCACCGCGCTGAAGCCCAATTGTTCATGGACATACCCGGGCAGCACGGCAATCGGCAGGCCGATGCAGAGGAAAGCGATGAAGGTGTAGAACACGATGGAGACGATCTGCAGGGTGATCGACAGGGAACTGGGGGCAGAGGAGGGCGTGGGCATGGGGCTCGTTCGCGGGCAGCGGTAAGAGAGCCTCATCATGGCGCGAGGTGGGAATAAAAGAAAGCAGGCTAACTAAATGTGTTGGGGAGACTGGGTGTTCAGGCGGGATTGATGGGGTATGTGCTGCCGCCATCGCGAGCAAGGAGGTTGGGCCCGAACAAAAATGGAGGAGCGCCACAGACCCAATGTGGGAGCGAGCTTGCTCGCGATGGCGGCGTGTCAGGTAATACGGTGCGACTGTCAGGGCCTCATCGCGAGCAAGCTCGCTCCCACAGGTTTTTACCCCGCTGAAATACAAAAAAGCCCTGTCACAGTGGACAGGGCTTTTCACTTGCCGCTTGAAGCTTACAACTCGGAGCGGGGCTTAGAACACCACACCCTGGCTGCGCAGGTAGTCGTCATAGGTGCCGCTGAAGTCGACCACGCCGTCGGCGCTCAGTTCGATGATGCGGGTAGCCAGGGACGATACGAACTCTCGGTCATGGCTGACGAAGATCAAGGTGCCCGGGTAGTTTTCCAGCGCCAGGTTCAGCGCTTCGATGGATTCCATGTCCAAGTGGTTGGTCGGTTCGTCCATCACCAGTACGTTTGGCTTCTGCAGGATCAGCTTGCCGAACAGCATGCGGCCCTGTTCACCACCGGAAATGACCTTGACCGACTTGAGTATCTCGTCGTTGGAGAACAGCATGCGCCCCAAGGTGCCACGCACCAGTTGTTCGCCGCCCTGGGTCCATTGGCCCATCCAGTCGAACAGGTTGACGTCGTCTTCGAAGTCATGGGCGTGATCCTGGGCGTAGTAGCCCAGTTCCGCGGCGTCAGTCCATTTTACGGTACCGGCATCCGGTTCCAGTTCATTGACCAGGGTGCGCAGCAAGGTGGTCTTGCCGATACCGTTCGGGCCAATGATCGCCACGCGCTCGCCGGCTTCGACGGTGAAGCTGAAGTCCTTGAACAGCGGCTTGCCGTCGAAGCCCTTGGCCATGCGTTCGACAATGACCGCCTGGCGGTGCAGTTTCTTGGTCTGCTCGAAACGGATGAACGGGCTGACGCGGCTCGATGGCTTGACCTCGGCCAGCTGGATCTTGTCGATCTGCTTGGCACGGGAGGTGGCCTGCTTGGCTTTCGAGGCGTTGGCCGAGAAACGGCTGACGAACGACTGCAGTTCGGAAATCTGCGCTTTCTTCTTGGCGTTGTCCGACAGCAGTTGCTCGCGGGACTGGGTCGCCACGGTCATGTACTCGTCATAGTTGCCCGGGAACAGGCGCAGCTCGCCGTAGTCCAGGTCCGCCATGTGGGTGCAGACGCTGTTCAGGAAGTGACGGTCGTGAGAGATGATGATCATCAGGCTCGAACGCTGGGTCAGCACGTTTTCCAGCCAGCGGATGGTGTTGATATCCAGGTGGTTGGTCGGCTCGTCGAGCAGCAGCACTTCCGGGTCGGAGAACAACGCCTGGGCCAGCAGCACACGCAGTTTCCAGCCTGGCGACACTTCGCTCATCGGGCCGAAATGCTGCTCGATGCCAATCCCCAGGCCCAACAGCAGTTCACCGGCGCGGGATTCGGCGGTGTAGCCGTCCATCTCGGCAAACTCGGTTTCCAGCTCGGCCACGGCCATGCCGTCTTCTTCGGTCATTTCCGGCAGCGAATAGATGCGGTCGCGCTCGGCCTTGACCTTCCACAGCTCTTCGTGACCCATGATCACGGTGTCGATCACGGTGAATTCTTCGTAGGCGAACTGATCCTGGCGAAGTTTACCCAGGCGCACGTTCGGTTCGAGCATGACCTGGCCGCCGGACGGCTCGAGGTCGCCGCCGAGGATTTTCATGAAGGTCGACTTGCCGCAACCGTTGGCACCGATCAGGCCGTAGCGGTTACCCGCGCCGAACTTGACAGAGACGTTTTCGAACAGTGGCTTGGCGCCGAACTGCATCGTGATGTTAGCTGTAGAGATCAAAGGTTTATCCTGCGGAACATTCAGAGTAGCTAAGGGTGCGGCAGTACCTGTTCAGTACCTGTTTGCGCACGTTCCGACCGCGCAAAGGCGTCGTGGTCGCAAGCGCAAGGGTCCATCCGGCATAAGAGGACAGCAGCATACGGAGCGCCTGGCCCGGGTAGACGTACGCCGAAGCCGCGGTTTGCGGTATCGGCCAAAGGGGGCGCGTGATAATTGGCGGCGATTGTACTGATCTGGCCGCATAAACGATAGGGGATTGCCCGGGCAAGACAGTTTTTCACAACTTTGGGATAACTTTTGCTTACAACCTGTGGCTAAAATGCCATCTCACCCGATGCCATCTCCTTTGCCGCTTGGCTGGCCTGGAGACGCAACCTGTTCACTCCTGCATGTGACGGACTTTCGTGAAACTCATCATTGTCGCGATTTACCTCCTCTCCATTGGTTACGTTCACCTGCGCGGACGCGTGCGGCATAAGATCGGGCGCCAGTTGAGCGATCATTCGTCTTTTCTGGCGCCGATCAATTGCCTGCTTTACCTGTGCTCGAAACTGCCGAACAAGCCTTTCCTGAGCCCGGCGCAATTCCCCGACCTGAGCCCGTTGCAGGCCCATTGGGAAGAGATCCGGGCCGAAGGCCAGAGCCTGCTGCGCGCCGGGGAGATCAAGCGTTCCAATCAGTATGACGACGTGGGCTTCAATTCATTCTTCAAGACCGGCTGGAAGCGTTTCTACCTCAAGTGGTACGGCGACAGCCATCCCTCGGCCATGAAGCTGTGCCCTCGCACCACGGAACTGGTGCAAAGCATCGGTTCGATCAAGGCAGCGATGTTTGCCGAGTTGCCGCCGGGGTCGAAGCTGGTCCGCCACCGCGACCCTTACGCCGGGTCCTATCGGTATCACCTGGGCCTGGAAACGCCCAACGATGCCGGCTGCTACATCAATGTCGATGGCGAGCCTTATCATTGGCGTGATGGCGAAGCGGTGATTTTCGACGAAACGTTCATCCATTACGCCGAGAACACCACCGCCCATAATCGCATCATCCTGTTCTGCGACGTGGAACGGCCGATGAGGTTTCGCTGGGCCACCGCCTTCAACCGCTGGTTCAGCCGTACCGTGATGGCGGCGGCCGGCGCGCCCAACGACGCGGGCGACAGGACGGGCGGCCTGAACCGGGCGTTCTCCAGGCTCTACAAGATCCGGTTGCAAGGCAAGGCCCTGAAGAAGCGCAATCGCACGTTGTATTACCTGCAGAAGTGGGCCTTCTTCGGTGGTTTGCTGGCGATCTTCGTCTGGATTTGAACCCTGGATTGGTCCTCATGCCTCGGGCTTTTGCGCATCCAGTTGCTCCCACATCCTGGCGGTAATCCGCTGGCGGTGGTTGTAGCCCTCCCAAGGATCGGCGCCCAAGCTTCTGGCCCGTTCCAGCGCGGTATACATGTCCCATTGCTGGGCGTTGCGCAGGGTCGACAGCTCGGCCCGGGCAATCGGCACCGAGACCGGCAGGCCTGGCCTGGCACGTACCGAATAGGCGGCTACGGTGCTGGCTCCACGGGCGTTGCGCAGGTAATCGACGAATATTTTCCCGACGCGGTTCTTCGGTCCCATGGTGGCGGTGATGCGCTCGGGCATTTGCCGGGTCAGAAACTGAGAGATGGCTTTGGCGAACGCCTTGGTGGTGTCCCAGCCTTCGTTTCTCGCCAATGGCACGATCACATGCATGCCTTTGCCACCGCTGGTCTTGAGGAAGGCCTGCAAGCCCAGCTCGTCGAGCACCGCCAAGGTCATGCGGGTCGCCTCGATCATGGCGCTCCAGGGCAGTGACGGGTCCGGGTCCAAGTCCAGGACAAACAGGTCAGGCGTCTCGATCCGGTCGTGGGTCGCGGCCCACGTGTGCAGTTCCACCGTGCCCATCTGCGCCGCGCCGACCAGCGCGTGGATATCATCGATCTCCATCAGGGCTGCATGGCCCGGGTCCAGTTGCGGATCCAGCTGCCTGATGTGGGGAATCTCCAGGCGATCGGCGTGTTTTTGAAAGAACAGTTCTTCGCCGATACCGTCCGGTGCCCGCAGCAGCGCGACCGGGCGCAACTTGAGGTGCGGCAGGATCCAAGGGGCGATATCCAGGTAATACTGCGCCAGCTCGGCCTTTTGCACGCCGCTGACACTGTCGATGACCCGCTCGGGGTGGGTGATCGTCACCCCGTCGACTTTGGCGGTGCTGGCTTTTTTACGACGCTGAGGGGGTGGCGTGGAGGGTTTTATCGGCAGCGGCTGCTCCCGAACCACTTTGTTGGCGGGCGTATGGAGCGGCAAACCGAGGAAAATGGCTTGCCGCACCTGGTTATCGCGGGTCCACTCGGTGAATTCGACTTCACAAGTCAGGGTCGGCTCGACCCATTGCACGCCGCGTCCCTGCGTACCGTTGAGCGGCTCAGCCAGTGGCGAGGTCTCGCGCTGCTGGGTACACAATTGCTCATGCAATTGCTTGATTTGTACCTGGCTGAACCCTGTGCCGACCCGGCCGGCATACACCAGCCCCGTTGCTCCGTTGACGGCCAGCAGCAGCGCGCCGAAACCGCTGCGCTTGCCTTGGGGGCGGGTGAATCCGACGATGACGAAGGCTTGGCGCAATCGGCACTTGAGCTTTACCCAATCGGCGCTTCGGCGGGACATATAAGGGCTGCCCAGGCGCTTGCCGACCACGCTGTCCAGTGAGAGCGCGATGGCGCTTTCGAACATGTCGTGCTGGCTGGCGGAAAACCACTCGGAAAAGCGCAGGCGCTTGCTGGCGTTGTTGCCGAGGGCTTTTTTCAGTGCCGCACGGCGTTCTTCCACTGGCGCCTGGCGCAGGTCGACGCCATTGAGAAAGGGCGCGTCGAATAGGAAATACACCATGTCAACGGTGCGGCTGATTTCGAAGGCCTCGCGCAGGGCGGCGAAATCGCTGTGGCCGGTTTCATCGAGCAGGACCAGTTCGCCATCCAGCCAACTGTCCCCCAGGTCCAACCCGGCCAGGGCGTCGGCATGCAGCTTCAGCCGATCGGTCCAGTCTTGGTGATTGCGGTTGTACAGCCGCACTTCACCTTGTTCGATGCGGGTCAGCAGGCGATAACCGTGGAACTGGACTTCGTAGCGCCATTCACCGGTGGGTGGCTCCTCCACGGGCGTGGCCAACTGCGGCGACAGGCGCTCGGGCAGGCGGGTGCCCGGAGCTGTCTTGCCCCCTCGGCCAGGGTCGCGGGGCGTCGTGGCGTCCGACTCGGCATTGGACAAACGAGCAGATTCACTCTCGGCGTTGGCCATGACAGATTCCCTTGTATTGCACACGCCAGGATTTTAGCCCCGGGAGGCCTTGGTGGCTTTTTTGGCAGGAGCGGATTTGCCGGTTTTCGCAGATTTTGCCGGGGGCTTCCCGGCGGATTTGTCGCTGGCCTTGCCCTTGCCGCCCAGGCTGCGCTTGAGCAACTCGGTCAGGTCGATGACATCGGCGGTCTTGCGTTGTTCTTCGCCCGGATCGGTCTCCACGGCTTCGAGGCGGCCTTCGTTGGCCTTTTTCTCCACCAGTTCCATGATCTTGTCTGCAAAACTGTCCCGGTATTCTTGCGGCTCCCAGTCAGCACTCATGTCCTCCACAAGGCGCTTGGCCATTTCCAGCTCGCCCTTGGCCAGGGTCGGGTTCGTGACCTCGTCGCCCAGTTCCAGGACATCCAGCTCGCGCACCTCCGCGGGCCAGCGCAACATCACCAGCACCAGGGCCGATTCAAGGGGCATGAGGGCGGCCAGGTGCTGGCGGGTATGCAGCACGACGTAGGCCAGGGCCACTTTGTTGGTCTTGACCAGGGTTTCGCGCAACAGGGCGTAGACTTTGCCGCCACGTTTGTCGGGGGCGAGAAAGTAGGGCGTGTCGATATTTTGCAGGGGGATCTTCTCGCTGGCGACAAAGGAGAAGATATCGATGGTCTGGGTGGACTTGGGGTGGGCGGAGCGGATTTCCTCTTCGCTGAGCAGCACGTACTGGCCTTTCTGGTACTGCACGCCCTTGACAATGTTTTCCTTGGTCACTTCCTTGCCCGTCGCCTTGTTGACCCGCTTGTAGCCCACCGGGTCCATGCTGCGTTTGTCCAGCCAGTCAAAATCCACACCCTGTGAAGAGGTGGCCGACACCAGCGCGACGGGGATGTGGACCAGCCCGAAACTGATTGCGCCTTTCCAGATTGCCCGAGCCATGGTGGTGTTTTCCTTGCCGGTGGATGTCTCTCTGGTGACCTTCGCGCCTCGGGAAAAGTTTCCACTGTGGTGGGGGCGAGCCTGCTCCCACCTGCGTTCGGAGATGCTTCGTTACATCTTCACCGGGATATTTCGCTTAACAAGGGCGAACCTGCGGCGTAGCGTGCTTTCGATATGCCTGAACCCAAGAGGTGTCCCAATGAACAGGCTGATGCTCGTCATCATGACGCTATTACTGACTGCCGCTGCCCAGGCCGCCACGCCCAGCGCAGGCCTAACGGTCCTGGCCCAGAACCTGCCGGGCAACAACAATCCCTATAACAGCCCGACACGCCGGGTCAATCCCAACAGCATGCAGGGCACCCGGCCCAACGTGCCGACGATTCATAACAACCCGACAGTGCCGGTGCCACGGCCACCGACCCTGGAAAATGGCGGCATCGGCAATGGCTACCCCCGTTCCGGCCAGCCGTCGGGTTCGCCGCGACCCACCATCGAGTCTCCTGCGCCACCGCGCAACAGCCAGAATGGCAATCGCTAGGCGCTGGCGCCCGTTGTTCTCTTTCAACACCGCAGAAGGAAATGTGCATGTTGCGTAAAACACTCCTGGCCGCATTCTGCGCCAGCGCTGTCCTGACCCTCGCCACCCCGGCCAGTGCCGCGCCAACCCAGTCATTCAAGAGCGAGGAGGGCACGCTGGAAGTGACCACCGTGGTCAAGGGACTGGAGCACCCTTGGTCCGTTGCGTTCCTGCCGGGCCAACAGGGCATGCTGGTGACGGAGCGAGGGGGCAACCTGCGCGTGGTCAGCCCCGACGGCCAATTGTCCGCCCCCTTGAGCGGCGTGCCCGAAGTGTGGGCCAAGGGCCAGGGCGGCCTGCTGGACGTGGTGCTGTCGCCGGACTTCAAGCAGGATCGCACCGTCTACCTGTCCTATGCCGAGGTGGGTGCAGACGGCAAGGCCGGCACCGCCGTGGGACGCGGGCAACTGGCTGAAGACCTCAAGAGCCTGAAGAACTTCGACGTGGTCTTCCGCCAGCAACCCAAGCTGTCCACGGGCAACCACTTCGGCTCGCGACTGGTCTTCGACCGCGACGGCTATCTGTTCATTACCCTGGGGGAAAACAACGACCGGCCCACCGCCCAGGACCTGGACAAACTGCAGGGCAAGGTCGTGCGCATCTACCCCGACGGCAAGGTGCCCGACGATAACCCTTTCGTCGGCCAGAAAGGCGTCCGTCCCGAGATCTGGTCCTACGGCATGCGCAACCCCCAGGGCGCTGCCCTCAATCCTTGGAGTGGCACCCTCTGGGAGAACGAACACGGGCCCCGGGGCGGCGATGAATTGAACATCATCGAGCGCGGCAAGAACTACGGCTGGCCACTGGCGACCCACGGCATCAACTACTCCGGCGCCCCGATTCCCGAGGCCCAGGGCAAGACTGTCGAAGGCGCCCTTGACCCTCACCACGTCTGGCAGGTCTCACCGGGACTCAGCGGCATGGCGTTCTACGACCAGGGGCGCTTCAAGGCCTGGCAACATAATGTGTTCATCGGCGCCTTGGTGCCGGGGGAACTGATCCGCCTGCAATTGCAAGGCGACAAGGTCGTCCATGAAGAGCGCCTGTTGGGCGAGCTCAAGGCGCGAATCCGTGATGTTCGCCAGGGGCCGGATGGGTATCTCTATGTGTTGACGGATGAGGACGACGGAGCGTTGTACAAAGTCGGCCTCAAATAACTGAAGAAAACTGTGGGAGCGAGCTTGCTCGCGATTGCTATGGATCAGTTGACATTGATGCTGACTGATACTCCGCTATCGCGAGCAAGCTCGCTCCCACAGGTGATGCTGTTCACTTGAGGTCATTGCGGCGAATGTCGGCGGGCACTTGATATTGCCCATTGACTTGCCGCCAACGCACCGCTAATTTCCAGGCATGAACTCAACCGTATTGCGCAGCCAGCCAAGCATTATTACCGCCATTCCTTATTTGGCGGGCTAGCTGACGGCTGCACCGAACCCGCCCTCGAGGCGGGTTTTTTCTTTCTGTCTCCTGGGCTCCGAGCGAACCAGGAGATCGTCATGACCATGACCGCTGCCCACACCGAGCAAACCCTGCTTGAGCACTATGTAAAGAAAATCCTCGCCGCGCCGGTCTACGAACTGGCCGTGCGCACGCCACTGCAAGCGGCGCCCGCACTGTCCGAGGCCCTGGGCAACCGGATCCTGCTCAAGCGCGAAGACCTGCAACCGACTTTTTCCTTCAAGATCCGCGGTGCCTACAACAAGCTGGTGCACCTGACCCCGGAGCAGCGGGCCCGGGGCGTCATCACCGCGTCAGCCGGCAATCACGCCCAGGGCGTCGCGCTGGCGGCACGGGAGCTGGGGATTTCGGCCCGCATCGTCATGCCCGTGACCACCCCGCAACTGAAAGTGCTGGGCGTGCGCAACCGCGGTGCCGAGGCGCTGCTGCACGGCGACAGTTTTCCGTTTGCCCTGGCCCATGCGCTGGAGTTGGCCGAGCAGACCGGGCGGGAGTTCGTCTCGCCATTCGACGACCCGGACGTGATTGCCGGGCAAGGCACCGTCGCCATGGAAATCCTGCGCCAGCATCCTGGCCGGCTGGACGCGATTTTCGTTCCGGTCGGAGGTGGGGGGCTGATCGCCGGGATCGCGGCCTACGTCAAATACCTGCGCCCGGAAGTTCGCATCATTGGCGTCGAGTCGCAGCATTCTGCCTGTCTCCAGGCTGCGCTGGCCGCCGGGGAACGGGTGACCTTGCCCGAGGTGGGAACCTTCGCCGACGGCGTGGCCGTGGCGCAGATCGGCGCCCATGGCCTGGATATCTGCCGTTTCTGTGTCGATGAGGTGATGACCGTGAGCAACGACCAACTGTGCGCCGCGATCAAGGACATCTATGACGACACCCGATCAATTACAGAACCGTCAGGGGCCTTGGCGGTGGCGGGCATCAAGCAATACGTGGCGCACACGGGCGCGCGAGGCGAGACCTTGGTAGCGATCGATTCGGGTGCCAACATCAACTTCGACAGTTTGCGCCACGTGGCGGAGCGGGCGGCGGTGGGAGCTCTTTGAGTTTTTTACGCTACGTCACACTTTTTTCATACCAGGCGACGGATGCCCACTTTCTCCTTCGAAATAGGGGCTAATCTAGGTTGCGAACAGGATAAAAGTGATTGCAGTTTGCATGGAAAAAACAACCTTTCCTTGCACTTTGCACGAGCCCTCTGGCGCGGGACGAAGCTAAACGCTTGATTCATATCAATCTGGAAGGTCGTCAATACAGGCATATTTTTTGCGGGATGGTTCAGGAGTTCGCTTGACGAACTTGTTAACTGAAAATGCCAAGAAAGAGAACGGCACGGTATTCATAGTCCCAGTCCGCAGGGAAGAAAACGGACGAAGGTACCGCCGTCGTGAACATAAATTGGCCGCCTCAACAGGAGAGAGTCGCCATGTTTTTATCTGCCCTCGAAATGCGAAACATCATTGAAAGCAGCTTGCTGCCCAAGCGCTCGCAATGCACGTTGTCACCTGAGCTGACGATGACGATCAAGATCTTCGATGACCACAGGACCGACCATGTGGCCTTGCTCAAAACGAACATCGATGCCAGGAAACTCACCGGGTGCCGAGCCATCAACGACCTGATTGCCGAGTTGCGTACGGAGCTTGACCACAATCCTGCCGCAGGCAATCACTTTCATCAGCAACACCATCGAATGACCGGGCGCTGATTACGGCCTTGTCATTTTCCCTCTGACGCTCGGGTCCGGTGATGTCCGAACCCGGCGTCCAGCTTTTCAGTTGTAGCGCGCAAGTCAGGCCAGTTGCTGCCGATAGGGCAGGTCCGGCCCGGTTTTGCCGCACGTCAGTGCTGCGGCGCGAATGGCGAACTCAAGCATGGCGCTGACCTGCTCGCGGGTCAGTGTCTGCAGGCCCTCGATCGAATCCAATTGTTGTTCAGTCAGCCAGGCAATCAGGGCGGCCTGGAAGGTGTCGCCTGCACCCACGGTGTCGGCGATCTTCACCGGGCATGCTGGCAGCGACCATGTGCCGTGCTGGCGACTGAAGACGGTCGCCCCCTGGCCGCCACGGGTCAGGAAGACCACTTGGCAACGGTGCTTCAGCCAGCCTTCGATGACCGCCTGAGGCTCGATCCCTGGGTAGAGCAGGCCCAGATCCTCGTCACTGACCTTGATCAGGTCGGCATATTGCACCAGTGTCGCAATCCGCGAACGCCACAGTTCGATGTCCGGCTGCGGGTTGAGCCGCACGTTCGGGTCGAGACTGATCAGGCGCCTGCCGCTTTCCCGTTGCACCAGGGCCAGGAGCGTGTCGGCAACGGGCTGGACCACCAGCGAGAACGAGCCGACATGCAAGCCACGCACTTCAGGGCCCAGCTCCGGTAGATGGTCCAGGCTCAGTTGCCGGTCGGCACACCCTTCGCCGCGAAAGCTGTAGTGGGGCGAACCATTGGCGCCTACGGCAACCATCGCCAGGGTGGTCGGCGCGTCGAAGTCCAGCAGGTATCGGGTGCTGACACCTTCGTTGAGCAGCACCTGCTGCAAGCGACGGCCGAGGTAGTCGGTGGACAATCCGCTAAACAGCGCCGATTCAATACCCAGGCGGCGCAACCCCACCGCCACGTTGAATGGCGAGCCACCGGCAATCGCCTTGTAGTTCACCTGCGAGGCCGGGCCATCCGCCTCGGCTTCACTGAAAAAATCAAACAGCGCTTCACCACACACCAGATACATAGTTGCCCGCTCTCAAAGGGTTGCGACGTGTTGTCGATAACGTTCATAGGCCTGCTGGGACGCCGTGACATGGGCGGCGACTGGCCGGGTTTCGCTGGCCGGGTCGAGCTTGACGCAGCGTTCGCACAGTTCGGCGAGGCTGTCTTGCGCGCCTGAATGGCACCACGCCGCCTGGATCGCCGCACCCAACGCAGCCGCTTCGCTTTGTTCAGTGCAAATGACTGTGGTGTCCATGATGTCGGCGACGATCTGCCGCCATACCGGGCTCTTCGAGCCGCCACCGATCAGGCGAATGCTCTGGGCCTTGAGCCCGTTGGCCCGCAACAGGTCCAGGCCATAGCGCAAACCGAAGGTCGTGCCTTCGACCACGGCGCGGCACAGGTTGGCCCGGGTCAGGTTGGTGGTGGTCAGGCCCAGCAGGCTAGCGGTGGCATGGGGCAGGGCAGGCACCCGCTCGCCGTTGAGGAACGGCAGCATGCAGACCCCCTCGGCGCCAATCGGGGCCTGGACGACCAGGGCGTTGAAGGCGTCGATGTCCAGGTCCAGCAGCTCGCGAATCGCCCCGGTGGCGTTGGTCAGGTTCATGGTGCAAATCAATGGCAGCCAGCCACCGTTGGATGAGCAGAACGTCGCCACTGACGGTTGCGGACTGACCGCAGGTTCGGCGGCATAGGCATAGACCGTGCCGGAGGAACCGAGACTCATGGTGATCACGCCGGGCTGGATGTTGCCGGTGCCGATGGCGCCCATCATGTTGTCGCCGCCACCGCTGGCCACCACCGCGTCGGGGTTGATGCCCAGGTGCGCGGCAATGGCCGGCAGGATGCGTCCGACGGGCTGGTGGGCCTCGATCAACTCCGGCAGCGCCGCTTGCAAGCGTGCGCTGGGGTCGATGTGTTGCAGCAACTGCACGTCCCATTGGCGGGTGCGCACGTTGAAATAGCCGGTCCCCGAGGCATCGCCATATTCGCTGCAATGGCGGCCGGTGAGCCAGTAGTTGAGGAAGTCGTGGGGCAGCAGGACGCTGGCGATGCGTTCGAATACCTGGGGATGCTGTTCCCGCGTCCAGAGCAGTTTGGAGACCGTGTAGCCCGGCGCGATCACTACGCCGAGGCGTTCGAGGCTGCCGTCTTCTCCGCCCAGGTACGCCAGGAGCCGATCGTTTTCCGGCGTCGTCTCGGTGTCGCACCACAGCTTGGCCGGGCGCAGGACCTGGCCCTGGTCGTCAAGCAGCACCAAGCCGTGTTGCTGGCCGGACACGCCGATACCGAGGATCGCCTGGCCATCGACCCCGGCGGCGGCCAAGGCCTGATGCGTCGCCTGGGTGAATGCATCGAGCCATTGTTGGGTGTCTTGTTCACGACGCCCGTTGGCCCCGCTGATCATGCTGTGGGCGGCCGCGCCCTGGCCGAGTACCTGGCCGCTGATCGTATCCAGGATCAACGCCTTGGTGCCTTGGGTGCCGCAGTCGATGCCCAGGAACAGTTGTTGGTTTGCCATAGAAATCCTTGGTCGTCAGATCAATATCCGCAGGGAATAACCGCTCGGTCAGCAAGCTCCCTCGCCACAAAAGCAGACCGTTAGTCTGCGTCAGCCAATACCCGCTCAAGTGTTCGTGTTACCCCGTGCTCGCGCAAGCTGTTGCAGCACCATTCGAATGCTGCCACGAACTCCGCCGAGCGGGGGATCGCCGTGCCAAAGATTTCTTCGACTTCCAACATCCGCTGGGTCACCAGCGCATCGTCAGCCACCAATGCCTGGCAGAACGCTGCCCGCGGGTCCGGGATCGAATATGTCACGCCGTTCTCGTCCACGCCCTTCAGGTACACGGCCCAGGCGGCCACGACCAGTGCCGCACGGCGGGTTTCGCCGCCGTCGGCAATCAAGCGGTTGATGGTCGGGACGGTGAATTTTGGAAACTTCGACGAGCCGTCCGAACAGACCCGCTCCAACTGGTCGGCAATCGCCTGGTTGGAAAAGCGTTCCACCAGGGTGTTCTTGTAGTCGGTCAGGTCGATGCCTGGTACCGGTGCCAGTTGCGGTGTCACGTCCAGGTCCATGTAGGCGCGTATGTAACGCACGAACAACGGGTCGTTCATGGTTTCGTGGACGAAGCGATAACCCTTGAGAAAGCCCAGGTAGGTCAACGCCAGGTGGCTGCCGTTGAGCAACTTGATTTTCATCTCCTCATAAGGAGAAACGTCATCGGTGAACTGTACGCCGACCTTTTCCCAGGCCGGGCGACCGCTGACGAACTTGTCTTCCAGCACCCATTGCACGAACGGTTCGCAGACCACCGGCCAAGCGTCGTCGATGCCATGTTCGTCATGCAGTTGCAGGCGATGGGTCACGCTGGTCATGGGCGTGATGCGATCGACCATGGCGTTGGGGAAGCTGACGTTGCGGTCGATCCACTGCCCCAGCTCCGCGTCGCGCAATGCGGCGAAGGCCAGCAATGCCTTGCGGGTCACGGCGCCGTTGTGGGGCAGGTTATCGCAAGACATCAACGTGAACGCCGGGATACCAGCGGCGCGACGCTTGGCCAGGGCGGCGCAGAGGAAGCCGAAGACGGTTTTCGGTGCCTCGGGATGGCTCAGGTCGTGCTGGATCTGCGGCAGGTGGGCCATGAATTCGCCATTGCTGTCGTCGATGCAATAGCCACCTTCGGTAATGGTCAGCGAAACGATGCGGATCTGCGGATCGGCCAGCTTGTCGATCAGCGCCTGGGCGCCGTCTTCGGCCAGCAACATGTCATTGATCGCGCCAATCACCCGGACTTCGGTGTCATCGGTGTCGCCCAGTTCGTACAGGGTGAACAGGTAATCCTGGCTGGCCAAGTCATCCCGGGCACGGCGATCCTCGGCCCGCAGGCCCACGCCGCAGATGGCCCAGTCCAGGTCGACACCGGTGTTCATCAGCGCATCGGTGTAGTAGGCCTGGTGAGCCCTATGGAAACCGCCGACGCCGATATGGGCGATGCCCTGGCGGATGTCGCCCAACGGATAGGCGGGCAGGGCTACGTCAGGGTTGAGGTTGTGCAGGTTTTGTCGGTTGAGTTTCATCGCAAGTCTCGGTAATCAGGCGGCGGCGCGCAGCGCGCGGCTTACCGCTACGCCCTCGGCATCGAATAAATGGCAGTGTTCGGCGTCCAGGTGCAGGTTCAGTTGCTCGCCGAAACGGCTCGCCAGGTCGCCGCGAACCCGCATGGTCAAGGCTTCGCCGGACGTCGTGACGACATGGCAGAAGGTGTCGCTGCCCAGCCGCTCGCTGACGTCGGCGGTGACTTGCAATGTGCAATCGCCCGGTTGCGCCAGGTTCAGGTGTTCCGGACGAATCCCCAGGGTCACCGCGCCGCCGACGCTCAGGTTGGCACCGCTGCGCGGCAGGTTGATGCGCGTGCCGGCGTCCAGCAGCACCTCGCAGCCCTGGCTGTCCAGGGCGGTGACCTTGCCTTTGAGGAAGCCCATTTTCGGTGTGCCGAGGAACCCGGCGACAAACAGGTTGGCCGGCTGGTGATACAGCTCCAGCGGCGAGCCGACCTGTTCGATGCGCCCGCCATTGAGCACCACCACCTTGTCGGCCAGGGTCATGGCTTCGACCTGGTCGTGAGTCACGTAGATCATGGTCGCCTGCAGTTCCTTGTGCAGGCGTGCCAGTTCCAGGCGCATCTGCACTCGCAGGGCGGCGTCGAGGTTGGACAGCGGTTCGTCGAACAGGAAGATTTTCGGGTTGCGCACGATGGCCCGACCGATCGCCACGCGCTGGCGCTGGCCGCCGGACAGTTGCTTGGGCTTGCGCTCGAGCATCGGGCCCAGCTCAAGGATGCGCGCCGCTTCGTTGACCTTCTTCTCGACTTCGGCCTTGGGTACACCGGCCAGGTCGAGGGCGAAGGACATGTTCTTGCGCACGCTCATGTGCGGATACAAGGCGTAGGTCTGGAACACCATGGCCAGGTCGCGCTTGGCCGGGCTGACTTCGGTAATGTCCCGGCCATCCAGTTCGATGGTGCCGTCGCTGACCTCTTCCAGACCGGCGATCAGCCGCAGCAGTGTGGATTTGCCACAGCCCGACGGGCCGACGAAGACCACGAACTCGCGGTCGTTCACCTCAAGGTCGATGCCCTTGATGATGGAGAAGCCTTCGAAACCCTTTTGCAAATTCTTGATTTTCAGGTTGGCCATGATGATGGGCCTCCACTTCTGATAATGGTGTAGGGCGCGTTACTTCACCGCGCCGAAGGACAAACCGCGCACCAGCTGTTTCTGGCTGATCCAGCCAAAGATCAGAATCGGCGCGCAGGCCAGGGTCGAGACGGCCGACAATTTGGCCCAGAACAAACCTTCCGGGCTGGAGTAGGAAGCGATCAGCGCCGTCAGGGGCGCGGCCTTGGAGGAGGTGAGGTTCAGCGACCAGAACGCCTCGTTCCAGCACAGGATCAGCGACAGCAGCACGGTGGACGCCAGGCCGCCCTTGGCAATCGGCAGCAGCACACGGACCATTTCCTGCCAGAGCGTGGCGCCATCCAGGCGCGCGGCCTCGAGGATGTCGCGAGGAATGTCCTTGAAGTAGGTGTAAATCATCCAGACCACGATGGGCAGGTTGATCAGCGTGTAGATGATGATCAGCGCGATACGCGTGTCCAGCAGGCCAAATTGCTTGGCCAGCAGGTAGATCGGCATCAGCACGCCCACCGGTGGCAGCATTTTGGTGGAGAGCATCCACAACAACGTGCCTTTGGTGCGCTGGGTTTCATAGAACGCCATGGAATAGGCTGCCGGTACCGCGATCAGCAGGCAAAGGGCGGTGGCGCTGAAGGAAATCACCACGGAGTTCCAGGCGAAGCTGAAGTAATTGCTGCGCTCGTTGATGTGCAGGTAGTTTTCCAGGGTCGGCGTGAAGATGAACTGCGGCGGCGTGGCGAACGCATCGATTTCGGTCTTGAAGCTGGTCAGCACCATCCAGAAGATCGGAAAGAAGATCAGGATCGCGATGGCCCAGGCCAGCGTGCCCAGCAGCAGGCTTTGCAGGCGACGGGATTGTTGAAGAGTCATGGCGACGGCCTCAATGCTTGTCGGTGAGGTTTTTACCGATCATCCGGACGAGGATGATGGCGGCGATGTTGGCAATGACTACGGCAATCAAGCCACCGGCCGAAGCCATGCCGACGTCGAACTGCACCAGCGCCTGGTTGTAGATCAGGTAGGCAAGGTTGGTGGAGGCATAGCCGGGGCCACCGTTGGTGGTGGTGAAGATCTCGGCGAACACCGACAGCAGGAAGATGGTTTCGATCATCAGCACCACGGCAATCGGGCGGGCCAGGTGCGGCAGGGTCAGGTGCCAGAAGATCGCGATCGGGCCGGCACCGTCCAGGCGGGCGGCTTCTTTCTGTTCCTGGTCCAGTGACTGCATGGCGGTCATCAGGATCAGAATCGCAAAGGGCAGCCATTGCCAGCTCACGATGATGATGATCGACAGCAACGGGTAATGGGCCAGCCAGTCCACCGGCTGGGCGCCGAACAGTTTCCACACCGAGGCGAGGATGCCCGAGACCGGGTGGAAGATCAGGTTCTTCCAGATCAGCGCACCGACGGTGGGCATGATGAAGAACGGCGAGATCAGCAGCACGCGGACGATGCCGCGACCGAAAAACTCACTGGCCTCCAGCAGCGCGCTGATCAATACCCCGAGGACGATACTGATCAACAGCACGCTGCCCACCAGCAACAAAGTATTGGTGGCGCCGGGCATGAAACCCGAGTCGGTCAGGAAATAGGTGAAGTTCTCCAGCCCGACGAATTCGTTTTCGCCGGGGTAGAGCAGGTTGTAGCGGATCATCGAGAAGTAGACGGTCATGCCCAGCGGCACGATCATCCACAGCAGCAACAAGGCCACCGAAGGGCTGACCAGGAACCAGCCGGGGTTGGCCAGGCGGATCTTGCGCGCCGGCGGCGGGGCAATCTCGATGGGGGCTTTGGCGGTTGTAGTTGAGCTATTCATGGCATTGAACCGATTTTTGCGGGCCTATGAAGATCCACTGTGGGAGCGGGCCTCAATGAGCTGACTACTTGGGATACCCAGCGCGTTTCATCTCGCGTTCGGTGGTGGACTGCGCGGCGGTCAACGCCTGGTCCACGGTCTGCTGGCCGGTCAGCGCCCCCGAAAAGAACTTGCCCACCTGGGTGCCGATGGCCTGGAATTCGGGAATGGTCACCAACTGGATGCCGATGTAGGGCACAGGCTTGAGGGTTGGCGCTTTCGGATCGGCGACTTTCAACGATTCCAGGGTCACCTTGGCAAACGGCGCGGCCTTCATGTACTCGTCGCTGTAGGTCGAGGTGCGGGTGCCTGGCGGTACGTTGGCAATGCCGTCGGTCTTGGCGACCAATTGGCTGTACTCCTTGGACGTCGCCCAAGTGGTAAAGACCGTGGCGGCTTCCTTGGCTTTGGAACTGGTCGGGATGGCCAGTGACCAGGAGTACATCCACGAGGTGCCTTTGTCGGTTTTTTCGTGGGGGGCGAAGGTGAATCCAACGTGATCGGACACCTTGCTCTGGGTCTTGTCGGTGACGAACGAGCCGGCGACGCTGGCATCCACCCAGATTGCGCATTTGCCGCTGTTGAACAGCGCCAGGTTTTCGTTGAAACCGTTGCTGGAGGCGCCCGGCGGGCCGGATTTCTTCATGTTGTCGACATAGAAGTTGAGTGCGTCTTTCCACTCGGGGCCATTGAATTGCGGCTGCCACTTCTCATCGAACCAGCGCGCGCCATAACCGTTGGCCAGGGTGGTGATGAGCGCCATGTTCTCGCCCCAACCGGCCTTGCCCCGCAGGCACAGGCCATATTGCTCCTTGGATTTGTCGGTGAGTTTTTCCGCGAACTCACCGATCTGGGTCCAGGTCGGGTGTTCGGGCATGGTCAGCCCGGCGTTCTTGAACAGGTCCGTGCGGTAATAGGTGATCGAGCTTTCGGCGTAGAACGGCAGGGCGTACAGCGAGCCTTTGACCGACAAACCATCGCGCACGGAAGGGAAGACGTCGTCCAGGTCGTAGGAGGCCGGCAAATCCTTCATCGGCTCCAGCCAGCCCTTGGCGCCCCAGAGTGCTGCTTCGTACATGCCAATGGTCAGCACGTCGAACTGCCCGCCTTGGGTGGCGATGTCGGTGGTCAGGCGCTGGCGCAGGACGTTTTCTTCGAGCACCACCCAGTTGAGCTTGATGTCCGGGTGCTCGGCCTCGAAGGTTTTCGAGAGCTTTTGCATGCGGATCATGTCGCTGTTGTTGACGGTGGCAATGGTGAGGGTCTGTGCGCCGAAGCTGACGCTACTGAGGGTCATGCAGGTGGAGACAAGCAGAGCTTTTACCGAAGGTTTCATCGCGCACTCCTTTTCCGCGCCCGAAAGCTGCGGAAGGACAGTTATTGTTTTTGTGTCTTCCGGATGAAGGGAAGAATGTGCGCTGATTACAGCCTTCAATGGACGGTGTGACAAATCATCCGTCGCACTTGTACTGATACTTTTTTGCACTGGAGGGATTAATGCCTGCCACTTCAGGCCGAACAAAGGACCCGTGGCGAGGGAGCTTGCTCCCGCTGGGGCGCGCAGCGGCCCTCAACAATTCCCCTGACAACTCGGTGCAAAAGGCTGATCCAGGGGGGCTGCTTCGCAGCCCAGCCGGAGCAAGCTCCCTCGCCACAGGGGATCTCTGTCGGGGCGAAAAGTCTCAGCCCTGGTTCTGCTCGGTCAACCGCTGCACCGCCAGCCGCCGGTAGTGGGAAGGCGTCATGCCCTTGAGCTGCTGGAAACGCCGGTTGAAATTGGAGATGTTGTTGAAGCCGGATTCAAAACACACGTCCGTTACCGGTTTGTCGCCGTCGGCCAGCAATTCGCAGGATTTGCTGATGCGCAGGCGATTGACGAATTCGATGAAGCAGCGGCCAGTGGCCTGTTTGAACACCCGGCTGAAGTAGGTGGGTTTCATGCCCAGGTGTTCGGCGACTTCTTCCAGGGGCAGCTCCCGGGCGTAATGGGCAAAGATGTAGTCCACCGCGCGGTTGGTGCGGTCGATGCTGTGTTCGTCCGCCGTTTGCGGGGCGGTCGCGCCGGACAGCAGTTGGTAGTCATCCGTGGCGGCCAGCAGCTCCATCAGGATGAAAAAGTGCCCCAGGCGGCTCATGCCCTGGGAATCGGCGATGCGCTGCATCAGGCTCATGGCCTGGCGGATGGTGCGCTTGCAACGGAACTCGATGCCGTATTGGGCGCGTTCGAGCAGCGGTGCGACCGTCTTGAGTTCGGCGAATACCTGGTGGCCGCTTTCGAACAACTCGTCGGTGAAGTTCACCAACATGTCGCGCTTGGGCACCACTTCGTCCTCGGCCACCTGGCTGATCCAGTTGTGGGGCAGGTTGGGCCCGGTGAGAAACAGCGACTGGGGGTAGAAGTTGCCAATGTAGTCGCCAATGAACACCTTGCCGGAACTGGCAACGATCAAGTGCAGCTCGTATTCCTTGTGGAAATGCCAGCGCACCAGCGGGCAGGGAAAACCGTGCTGGCGGTAGATGATGGACAGCCCGTTATGGTCGTCCATCAGCTCATAGGAGGGGTCGGTGACTCTGGCTGTTCGGGTCATGGGCCTGGCACTTTTATTGTTATCGCCACTGGATAATGCCCCCTTCGCCAGGCAGGTGCCACCTTGGCGTCTAACCGTTGCGGTTTTTTTCTTCGATCCACTGGGACATGTATTGGGTGCTTTTGTGCTGGTGGTGACGCAGCATACTGCCGGTGAAATTGTCCCGGCGTCGTTGTGCCAGGTCTGCCCGGCAAGCGTTGATGCTGTCGATCAGCGCCGGTCCATGCACCTGTTGCCGGTAGCGGCTCGCCAGCAGCGCCAGGCCGGCGTGCTGGGCCTGGGTCCAGCGCGCCTGGTCGCTATACAACTGCACCGCCGCGCTGGCGATGCCTTCGGCACTCCGGGCAATCGACCCGGGCCAGGGCATGTCGCCGTGCATGGCTTCGGCTCCCACGGGCGTGGTGACGTTGGGGGTACCGCAGAGCATGGCGTCGATCAGCTTGCCCTTGATCCCGGCGCCGAAACGCAACGGCGCCAGGCAGATGCGTGCCGCCGACATGACCTGCAAGGCGTCCTCGGCCCAGTTCATGATGTGAAAACCCTGGGCCGGATTGTGCAATGCAGCGGCCTTGGGCGGGGTATAGGCGCCGTACAGGTGCAGTTGTGCGCCAGGCAATTGCTGGCGGATCAGCGGCCAGATGGCGTTTTTCATCCAGAGCACGGCGTCCCAGTTCGGCGCGTGGCGAAAGTTGCCGATGCTCAGGAAATGCGCCCGGTCCTCGAACGGTACCGACGGTTCACTGGGCAGGTCCAGCATCAACGGGCACCAGTGCAGCAGGTTGCGGGGCAGCTTGAAGTGCTCCACCAGCAGTTCGATTTCAACCTCGGACACCATCAGGTTGAGGTCGCAGCGGTACAGGGCGGCGATTTCCCGCTTGGCCAGGTCGGTGTCGGCCATTCGTTGGAATTCCTCGCCCAGGGCCGGGGCGAAGAGGTCGCTGAAGTCCTCGCTCGCCTCATCGCGCTTCAGGCGCTCTTTCAGGCGTTGATGTCGGGCGTGACGCAGGCTTTGCAGGTCGGAGGTCTCCAGCACCCGCAGGGCGCCGGGGCAGTGCTTTTCGACACGCCAGCCGAACTGTTCTTCCATCATGAACTGGTCGAACAGCACGATGTCCGGCGCAAGTGTCTGGATGAACGCGTCGAAGCTGCTGCTATTGAGTTCGATGGGCACTTCGCGGATACCCAGCGCGGCCAGGTCGGCGCGCTGCTCGCCCGGGCCGGCCGGGCTGCTGAAGGTGATGTCCCAGCCTTGGCCGAGGAAGGTGTCAAGGATCTGCATGACGTGCCCACTGGCCGCCGATGAGCGCGGCTCGGGCCAGACATAGCCGATAACCAGGACTTTGGTGGCAGTCATGAGCAAGGGGGGCCTCGGAGCGAATCAGGCGCCATCGGCGCGCGGGGCGCCGATAGTGACCAAGAATGCGATCCGGCTCAAGCAAGAATGCTTTTGACCTTGTCCCGCAATTGATCGATGGAGAAGGGTTTGCCGATCACCGACATGCCTTCAGGCACGTCGATGCTTTCGGCATAGCCGCTGGCAAACAGCACCGGCAGTTGTGGCCGCTCGAGTCGAGCCTGCTTGGCCAATTCGCGTCCGTCCATTACCGGCAGGCCGACGTCGGTCATCATCAAGGCGATGTCCTGTTGGTGGTCACGCAAAAAACTCAGCGCCTGCTCACAGCCGTCCGCCTCCAGCACCTGGTACTCCAGTTCCTCCAGCACGTCGACGATCAACATCCGCACAATGTCATCGTCTTCGACTACCAGGATGGTGGGCTGGGTGGCGGCAGGGGTGGTGGGCATAGTCGACATTCTCGAAAGATGGGAGCGGGAGGGGCACGGAAAAAAAAGGTCTCATTCATGAGTAAGTGCCAAGGCGGCACAAGTTCCCTGGGTTGTACAAGAAAGGATCTATAGTACAAGAGCTGACAAGGATAGTCGCTTCCCTGCTATAAGACGGATTGTCGTGGGATTTGCCTCCTTGACTTGTCAGAAAATGTGGATCCAGGCGCGGTTTTTCGGGCAAACTCCACCGATTTCAACTGTCCACCAAGGCCCCTTTCCATGACTCCTTCGTCTTCGGTCGACGAGCAAAGTTTTCGCAAGCTCCTGAGCCGCAATATCAGCCTGCCGTTGGGCATCGGCGCCCTCAGCGCGGTATTTTTCGTCATCCTTATCACGTACCTGCTGTCGGTGATCCAATGGGTCGGCCATACCGACAGGGTGATCAATAACGCCAACGAAGCGCTCAAGCTGAGCGTGGACTTGGAAACCGGTATGCGCGGCTACCTGTTGAGTGGTGACGAGCACTTCCTCGACCCCTATGAAGTGGCCAAGCCGCGGATTGCCGTGGCGTTGGACACATTGCTGGAATTGACAGCCGATAACCCCGTCCAGACCGACCGCCTGCACAAGATCCAGGCACTCCAGACGGAGTGGGCCAATTACGCCCAAAGCATGATCGACCTGCAACGCACCAGCGGCGATTACCGGGGCGCGGTGAAGGCCGGGCGCGGCAAGCGCCTGACCGACGAAATTCGCCAGTCCTTCGAAGAAGTCGTCGAGACCGAGCAACAATTGCGTGCCGCCCGCAACCAGGATGTGCGCACCACGACCGTCTGGAGCATTGCCCTTTACCTGTTGTTTGTCGCAGCGGTCAGCGGGCTGCTGGCCTACGTCGGTCGCCGGGATCTGTTGAGCCTGTCCGAAAGCTACAGCGCCAGCCTGAAAGTCCAGCAACGCAGCGCTTTGCACCTGGAGAAGCAGGCCTGGCTGCGTAACGGCCAGACGCAACTGGCCGAGCAGGTCCTGGGGCAGCTGTCGCTGAACCTGTTGGGTCGCAACATCCTGCAGTTCTGTGCGAAGTACCTGGGCGTCGCTGTCGCTGCGCTGTATGCGCGGGAAGAAAATGGTGTCCTCAGGCGCGTCGCCACCTACGGGCTGTCCCGGGAGGATGAAGAACAACAGCAGGTGATCATCGCCGGCGAAGGTATTGCTGGCCAGGCCGTGCAGCAGGGGCGTCTTATCCGTCTGGACGACGTACCGGACGATTATCTGAAAGTCAGCTCCGGGCTGGGGCAAGGCCTGCCCAACAGCGTGCTGGTGGTGCCCACCAGTGACGATGACCGGATCAACGGTGTCATCGAACTGGGTTTCCTGCGGCCATTGACCGAGCGTGACGTCGAGCTGCTGGAACTGATCGCCGGCAATATCGGCACCTCCATCGAAGCCGCCCGTTATCGCCAACGCCTGCAGGAAGTCCTGGCCGAAACCCAGCAGTTGAACGAAGAGTTGCAAGTCCAGCAGGAAGAGCTCAAGACCGCCAACGAAGAGTTGGAAGAACAGTCGCGCATCCTCAAGGAGTCCCAGGCCCACCTGGAAGCCCAGCAACAGGAACTGGAGCAGACCAACGAGCAATTGGCCGAGCAGCGCGACGCCATGGACCAGAAGAACAGCGAATTGAACCTGGCCCAGATCCAGTTGCAGGAGCGCGCCGAAGAGCTGCAGCGCTCGAGCAAGTACAAGTCCGAGTTCCTGGCCAATATGTCCCACGAGTTGCGCACGCCGCTCAACAGCTCGCTGATCCTGTCCAAGCTGCTGGCGGAGAACCCGCAGCACAACCTCAGTGAGGAACAGGTCAAGTTTGCCGAGTCGATCTACTCCGCCGGCAACGACCTGCTGAACCTGATCAACGACATTCTCGACATCTCCAAAGTCGAGGCCGGAAAGCTGGAAGTGCGTCCGGAAAACACCAGCGTGCAGCGTCTGGTGGAAGGGCTGCAGGATATGTTCAAGCCGTTGGCGGCGGACAAGGGCCTGAATTTCGAGGTCCAGGTGCTGCCCGATGCGCCGGCAATGCTCTATACCGATCGCCAGCGCCTGGAGCAGGTGATCAAGAACCTGCTGTCCAACGCCGTGAAATTCACCGAGCAAGGTTCCGTCAGCCTGTCCGTGGCCGGTCAGCCAGGCTCGGGCATCGCGTTCATGGTGCGGGACTCCGGGATCGGCATCGCCGCCGATCAACAGCAAAGCATTTTCGAAGCGTTCCGCCAGGCCGATGGCACCACCAATCGTCGCTACGGTGGCACCGGCCTGGGGTTGTCGATTTCCCGGGACCTGGCCATGTTGCTGGGCGGCTCGATTTCGGTCTCCAGCGAGCCTGGGCAGGGCAGTGTGTTTACGCTGGTATTGCCTGAGCGTTATGTCGAGCCCGGTGACACGCCGATAGCGCCGATGACCTTCACCCCGACGGCCACCGCGCCGGCGCCTGTCGCGCCAAAAGCCGCACCGGCGCCGCTGGTCGCCGAGGTGGACACGCCGATTGCCCGGTTCGCCGACGACCGCGACAAGGCGCCGTTCGACACCCGGTGCATCCTGGTGATCGAAGATGAGCCCAAGTTCGCCCGGATTCTGTTCGACCTGGCCCACGAGCTCGGTTACCAGTGCCTGGTGGCCCATGGTGCCGACGAAGGCTTCGACCTGGCTTTGCAACTGGCTCCCGACGCGATCCTGCTGGACATGCGCCTGCCGGACCATTCCGGACTGACGGTGTTGCAGCGGCTCAAGGAGCAGGCCGAAACCCGGCACATCCCGGTGCACGTGATTTCCGTCGAAGACCGTGTCGAAGCCGCCATGCACATGGGCGCCATCGGCTATGCCGTCAAGCCGACCACCCGTGAAGAACTCAAGGACGTGTTCGCCCGCCTGGAGGCCAAGCTGACCCAGAAGGTCAAGCGGGTGCTGCTGGTGGAGGACGATGATCTGCAGCGCGACAGTATTACCCGCCTGATCGGCGACGATGACATCGAGATCACCGCCGTTGGCTTGGCCCAGCAGGCCCTGGACCTGCTGCGGACCAATGTCTACGACTGCATGATCATCGACCTCAAGTTGCCGGACATGCTCGGCAATGATCTGCTCAAGCGCATGTCCAGCGAAGACATCTGTTCCTTCCCGCCGGTGATCGTCTACACCGGGCGCAACCTGACGCGGGACGAAGAAGCCGAACTGCGTAAGTATTCACGCTCGATCATCATCAAGGGCGCTCGTTCGCCAGAGCGCTTGCTGGACGAGGTGACACTCTTTCTGCACAAAGTCGAATCCCGGTTGTCCCATGAACGACAGCGGATGCTCAAGACCGCCCGCAGCCGCGACAAGGTGTTCGAAGGCCGCAAGGTGCTGTTGGTGGACGACGATGTGCGCAACATCTTTGCCCTGACCAGCGCCCTGGAGGCGAAGGGGGCGATCGTGGTCATCGGCCGTAATGGCTTGGAGGCGATCGATCGCCTGAATGAATTCGACGACATCGACCTGGTGCTGATGGATGTGATGATGCCGGAGATGGATGGTTTCGAAGCCACCACGCTGATCCGCAAGGATCCGCGCTGGCGCAAGCTGCCTATCATCGCCGTGACGGCCAAGGCCATGAAGGACGATCAGGAGCGCTGCCTGGCGGCGGGTTCCAATGACTACCTGGCCAAGCCGATCGATCTGGATCGTCTGTTCTCGCTGATTCGCGTGTGGTTGCCGAATATGGAAAGAATTTAGTGGAACGTGACACTGACATTGAACTTCGTTTGTTGATCGAAGCGATTTACCTCAAGTACAGCTACGATTTTCGCGATTATTCCGGGGCCTCCATCAAGCGCCGGGTCCACCATGCGTTGAGCCAGTTCGAGTGCAAGACCATTTCGGCCTTGCAGGAGCGCGTGCTGCACGACTCGGGTGTATTCATGCAGTTGCTGCAACTGCTGACGATCCCCGTCAGTGAGATGTTTCGCGACCCCTCGCATTTCCTGGCGATCCGCGAGGAAGTCGTGCCGCTGCTCAGGACGTACCCTTCGATCAAGATCTGGATCGCCGGTTGCAGCACGGGAGAGGAGGTCTACTCCATGGCGATCCTGCTGCGAGAAGAAGGTCTGCTGGACCGCACATTGATCTACGCCACCGACATCAATCCGCGCTCGTTGGAAAAAGCCAAGCAGGGCATTTTCTCCCTGGAAAACGTGCGCACCTATACGCAGAACTACCAGAGCGCTGGAGGACGGCGATCGTTTGCCGATTACTACACAGCCGCCTACGATTACGCGATGTTCGATAAAACCCTGTGCGAGAACGTGACCTTTGCCGATCACAGCCTGGCGACCGATAGTGTTTTTTCAGAAACTCAGTTAATTTCATGCCGCAACGTATTGATATATTTCAATAAAAAGCTACAAGATCGTGCGTTTGGACTGTTCCATGAGTCCCTTTGTCACCGTGGTTTCCTGGTATTGGGCAGTAAGGAGACACTGGATTTTTCGGCTTACGGTCATCGATTCGAGCCGTTGGTCAAACAGGAACGGATCTATCGCAAGCTATGAATCAGACCAAGGACAGATCCAACCCGCCCATCGAGGCCATTGTCGTCGGTGCATCGGCCGGCGGCGTCGAAGCGTTGCTCAGGGTATTCGGACACCTGCGCAAAGGTTTCGGCCTGCCCATCCTGGTGGTATTGCATTTGCCGAATGAGCGCGACAGCCAACTGGCCTCCGTGCTCGGCCATCGCCTGGCGGTGCCGGTGGAGGAGGCCCGGGACAAACTGGACATCGCACCGGGTACCTTGTACGTCGCCACGCCCGGCTATCACTTGTCGGTCGAGGCCGACCGTTGCCTGTCGTTGAGCCTGGAGGAGCCCGTACATCATTCGCGACCGTCCATCGACGTGCTGTTCGAGTCGGCCGCCGATGTCTACGGCGAGAAGTTGCTGGCTGTGGTAATGACCGGTGCCAATGGCGATGGCGCCCGGGGCCTGGCGAAGGTCAGGGCGCTGGGTGGCATCACCGTGGTCCAGGATCCCGCTGAAGCCCAGGTCGCGACCATGCCCGAAGCGGCGCTGGCCCTGCATGAGCCCGACCATATCCTTACTTTGCAAGGCATCGGCCAATTGCTGGCCGGGCTGGAATGAACCACATGCCAAGAGATGTTCAAGCCAAACTGCTGATCGTCGACGATCTGCCCGAGAATCTGTTGGCCCTGGAAGCGTTGATCAGGGGGCCAGACCGCGAGGTCTTCAAGGCCCTGTCGGCGGACGAAGCACTGTCCCTGCTGCTGCAACACGACTTTGCCCTGGCCATCATCGATGTGCAGATGCCCGAGATGAACGGTTTCGGGCTGGCCGAGCTGATGCGCGGCACGGAGAAGACCCGCAGCATCCCGATCATTTTCGTCAGTGCCGCCGGTCGTGAACGCAACTATGCCTTCACCGGTTATGAAACCGGCGCGGTGGACTTCCTGCACAAACCGCTGGACACCCAGGCCGTCAAGAGCAAGGTCAATGTGTTCGTCGAGCTGTATCGCCAGCGCAAGGCCATGAAGGAGCAAGTCGTGGCCCTCGAGCAGAGCCAGCGGGAACAGGAGATCCTGTTGCAACAACTGGAGGCCACCCGCGGCGAGCTGGAGCAAGCGGTGCGTATGCGTGACGACTTCATGTCCATTGTCGCCCACGAGGTGCGCACCCCCCTCAATGGCCTCATTCTCGAGACCCAACTGCGCAAGATGCACCTGGCCCGGGACAATGCCGCGGCCTTCAGCCTGGACAAGGTGCGGGCAATGGTCGAGCGTGACGAGCGCCAGATCAAGAGCCTGATCCGGCTGATCGAGGACATGCTGGATGTGTCGCGGATTCGTACCGGCAAGCTGTCGATCCGTCCGACCCGTTTCAACTTGACGGCACTGGTGGAAAACCTGCTGCGCAACTTCCAGCCGCAGTTTGCCATCGCCGAGTGCTCATTGACCTGCCTGGCCGAGCCTGCGGTGGAGGGGCAGTGGGATGAGTTTCGCATCGAACAAGTGGTGTCGAACCTGTTGACCAATGCGCTGCGCTACGGTGGCAAGAGCCCGATCGAAGTGCGCGTCTACAAGACGCCCGAGCATGCCTGCATCGAGGTCCGGGACCACGGCATCGGCATCAGCGAGGAGAACCAGAAACGTATCTTCCAGCAGTTCGAGCGCGTATCGTCCAAGGCGGCCGCTTCAGGCCTGGGGCTGGGGCTGTTCATTTCCGAGCAGATCGTCACGGCCCATGGCGGGACGATCACGGTCGACAGTCGTCTCCATGAAGGGGCGTTGTTTCGTGTTTGCCTGCCCTTGCAGAAAACTGTCTTGGACAAAACCGCCGAACAGACGCAACCTCTGAGAGACCCTAAGGTCGTATCAGCAGCTATTGATCGAACAAAGGCTTCTCATGAGTGAAGATGCGCAAGATGTTGTATTGATCGTCGAGGATGACCCGTCGATCCTGATGGTGCTGTCGGCCTACCTGTCGGGCGAGGGATATCGGGTGTTGCAGGCCGAAAACGGTGACCAGGCGTTCGAGATCCTGGCGAGCAAGCCGCATCTGGACATGATGATTACCGACTTCCGCCTGCCGGGCGGTATTTCCGGGGTGCAGATCGCCGAGCCTGCGGTCAAGCTGCGGCCCGAACTGAAGGTCATCTTCATCAGTGGCTACGCGCAGGAAGTGCGCGACACCGATAGCCCCATTACCCGCAAGGCCCCGATCCTGGATAAACCGTTCGACTTGGATGAGCTACAGCGCATCATGCAGTCGATGTTGTCGTAGTAGGCCGGGTGAGGGGGCATGTCCCGGCAGATCAGGCAAAACCCTGCGGCGAGGGCGCTTGCTCCCGCTGGGCTATGTAGGAGCTGGCGAAGCCTGCGATCTTTTGATCTTTCGCTGGAGATTCAAGTGTCTGGGGAAAGATCGCAGCCTCGCTCCGCTCGACAGCTCCTACCGCGCCCGCTTGCGGGAGCCAGCGTGCTCGCCACAATGCCTGCCCATCGCCTCAAACCTTGATCATCTCCCGCACCTTGGCCGTCAACAAATCAAACGTGAACGGCTTGGTGATCATCTGCATCCCCGGGTCAAGGAAGCCGCCGCGTACCGCCGCATGCTCGGCGTAGCCGGTGATGAACAGCACCCGCAGGTCCGGGCGCACCTGCCGGCCGATTTCCGCCAGTTGCCGACCATTCATGCCGGGCAGGCCTACGTCGCTGATCAGCAGGTCGATGCGTTGGCCTGACTCGAGGATCGGGACCGCGCCATTGGCGTCGGCCGCTTCCACAAAGGCATAACCCAGTTCACTCAACACCGCGCTCACCAGCACCCGCACCGCCGGATCGTCCTCGACGATCAGCACGGTTTCGCCGTCCTGCGCATACGGCGCATGTTGGGTGGTGACCTGGGGCTCGTGGACTTCTTCACCGCGAAAGCGCGGCAGGTACAAGTTCACGGTGGTGCCTTTGTCGACTTCGCTGTCGATGGTCACATGACCACGCGATTGCTTGCTGAAGCCATAGATCATCGACAGGCCCAGCCCGGTGCCCTGGCCGATCGGCTTGGTGGTGAAAAACGGGTCGAAAGCGCGGCCGATCACCGCTTCGGGCATGCCATAACCGGTGTCCTGCACGCTCAGCACCACATAGTCGCCGGGCTCCAGGTTGGTGTAGGCATCGGTGAAGTCGGCGTCCAGGTGTCGGTTGCAAGTCTGCACCACCAGGTTTCCGCCGTTGGGCATGGCATCCCGGGCGTTGAGCACCAGGTTGAGCAGGGCGCTTTCCAGTTGGTTGGGGTCGGCCTCGGCGACCCAGAGCTGTTCGTCCAATTGCATGTCCAGGCGAATGCTTTCGTTGAGGCTGCGTTGCAGCAGCTCGCCCATGGACAGCACCAGCGTATTCATCTGGACGGCCTTGGAGTCCAGCGATTGCCGTCGGGAAAACGCCAGCAGGCGATGGGTCAGGCCGGCGGCGCGGTTGGCCGAGGTCACGCCCAGGTCGATCAGGCTGTCCAGGTCCTCGGTACGGCCGCGGGCCAGGCGCCGGCGCAGCAGTTCGAGGCTGCCGATGATCCCGGTGAGCATGTTGTTGAAGTCGTGGGCGATACCGCCGGTCAACTGACCGACCGCTTCCATTTTTTGCGACTGGCGCAGGGCCTCTTCGTTGTGACGCAACTGGGCGGTACGTTCTTCTACCTGCTGCTCGAGGGTTTCAAGGGTGGTCTGCAGGCGCAGTTCACTGTTGCTGAGGTCGATCAGGCGGTCGCGGGCTTCGTACTGCCTTCGACGACCCCGCAGGGCGGTGGTCACCAGGCTGATCAGGGTCACCGGATGGAAAGGACGCTCGAGGAAGGTCACGTTGCCCAATTGCGTACCGATACGGGCCGCCGGGTTCTGTTCCGGCCCGCCGTGATGGGTCAACAAGACAATGGGCAGGTCGGACCAGGTTGGCTGCTGTTCGATTTGCTGGAACAGCGTTTCCAGGTCGGGCCCTACCAAAGCCTCCGAAGAAATCACCAGCAGGCCGGCACCGCTTTCCAACTCTTCGCACAAATGGTCCAGGTGGCGGCAGATGAGGCCGGCAAAACCGGCTTCATTGAGGATCATCAAGGCGATCTGGCTGTCCCGTCCCAGCGGCGCGAGGATCAGCGCCCGCTCGGACAGGGGCTCGGCCAGCGTCACCGGTGTTCATCCTTGAGCAGCGGGTTGCTCTCGCCCATGTAGGTGGGGACCCCGCGCAAGACGCCCTGGAACGCCTCCAGTGGCTCGCCGATGGTCATTCCCACGCCGCTGATGCGGTATTCGCGGATGGTCGACTCGTGGCTGCCGGTGCGTTTCTTGATGATGGAGATCGCCCGGCGAACCTTGCCCAGTGCTTCGAAATAACGCAACAGAATCACCGTATCGGCCAGGTAAGTAATGTCCACGGGCGCTTGCATGTCGCCGACCAGACCGTGCTGTGCAACGGTCATGAAGGTCGCCGCGCCCTTGCGGTTGAGATAGAGCAGCAATTCATGCATGTGCAGTACCAGGGCGTTCTCTTCCGGCATGGCCGCCTGATAGCCGTTGATACTGTCGATGACCACGGTCTTGATGTTGCCCTCATCGACGCAACGGCGCACGCGGTGGGAGAACTCGCCGGGGGACAACTCGGCGGCGTCGACCTGTTCGATCAGCAGGTTGCCGGTCTCTAGCAGGGCCTGCAGATCAATGCCGATGTTTTTCATGCGCTCGAACAGCAAGCCCAGCTCTTCATCGAAGATGAACAGTGCGGCTTTCTCGCCGCGATGCACGGCGGCTGCGGCAAAAATCAGCGCGATCAGCGACTTGCCGGTACCCGCCGGGCCCAGGATCAAGGTACTGGACCCCGTCTCGATACCGCCCCCCAGCAGCGCATCCATTTCGCCGATGCCGCTGGAGAGTTGCTGGCGCAGGTACTGCCCACGGTGTTCGGCGGCGACCAGGCGCGGGAAGACGTGCACGCCGTCGCCCATGATGGTGAAGTCATGGTAACCGCCGCGGTATTTCTGCCCTCGATACTTGACCACCCGGATCCGCCGCCGTTCGGCGCCGTAGTTGGGGGTCAGTTCTTCCAGGCGCACCACCCCGTGGGCAACGCTGTGTACGGTCTTGTCCAGGGACTCGGTGGTCAGGTCGTCGAGCAACAGGACCGTGGCGTCGTAGCGCACGAAATAATGCTTGATCGCCAGGATCTGCCGACGATAGCGCAGGGAGCTTTGCGCCAACAGGCGGATCTCCGACAGGCTGTCGAGCACGACCCGGGTCGGCTTGACCCGTTCGACCACTTCGAAAATCTGCTTCGTCGCTTCGCCCAGTTCCAGGTCCGAGGAATACAGCAGGCTCTGTTGGTGCTCGGCATTGAGCAGGCTTTCGGGCGGGGTCAGCTCGAAAATATGAATATTGTCATCCAGCGTCCACCCGTGGGAGGCCGCGCCCTGACGCAGTTCACGCTCGGTTTCCGATAGCGTGATGTACAACGAGCGCTCGCCAGCCTTGGCGCCGGCTAACAGAAAATGCAACGCGACCGTGGTCTTACCAGTCCCGGGTTCGCCCTCGAGCAGGAACACATGGCCGCGGGACAAACCACCGGAGAGGATATCGTCCAGTCCCTCGATGCCGGTGGCGGCTTTTGCACTGATCAACTCGTTAGATGTAGACAAAAATAGCCCTCTCATGACTAGGGAAGTGGGCAGCAGGCGGGGTAACGCCTGAAATCGACTGCCTGAACACTTGACCTTTGGCGGTGATGGCGGTTCCGCTTACATCGATAAAACGCGGTGTACTGCACAAACTTTGTAGGTGCTGTCGAGCGAAGCGAGGCTGAAGGCAATTGAGTGATCGCAGCCTTCGGCAGCTCCTACAGGCCCTGTTGCAGCGCCGGGTCATCGGGGTTCAACTGTTCCAATTGCGCCAGCAGGATCTGCACATTCTGCAACTGACCGGTTTCCTTCCAATAGTTGATCAGCAACACCCGTGCCTTGCGGTCGGCAGGGTAGCGCTGGACGATTTCCTGCAACTGTTTCTGCGCGGCTTCCACTTCCTGTTCGGCATGCAAGGTGGTCGCCAGGTCATAGCGGTAATGCCGGTTCTCGGGTTCCAGTTCCACGGCTTTTGCCAGACCGAGCACCGCATACTCGCTCTGGCCGTGTTGCAGCAGCCACATGCCCAGCGCGTGTTGCAGATAAGCCGACGGTGGCTGGGTTTGCAACTGTCGGGCGAGCAATTGTCGTGCGGCTTCGCCCTGGCCTTGTTTGTCCAGCACTTCGATCTGCATGACCAGCGCCGGGAGATTGTCCGGTTGCAGGCGCAAGGCCTGCTCAAGGGCCAATTGGGCTTTCTTCAATTCGGCGTTGTGCAGGTGCAGCCGGGCGAGCTGGTAGTGGGTGTCCGCGGTTTTCGGACCGTCCTCGAGCACCTGCTCCCAGGTATCGATGGCGATCTGCATTGCGCCGAAATACAAGCCGAGGTCATCCGGCGAGAGGCCCAGCAGGGCATTCACGGCAGCGAACCGGACATTGGGGTCGTCATCATCCAGGAGTGGGCCGAGCAACAGGCTGCGCTGGCCCGTCGGCACCAGCCCGACGATGCTGCCGATGGCGGCCCGACGCACGTCCGGTGATTCGTTGTGCAGGTCTGCGTCGGCCAGTTTCAGGGCTTGCGGGCTGGGGTAGTTGGGCAGTTCGGCGTGCAGCCACACACGGCGCTTGGGTGAGAGGTCCGGACGCCCCAGTTGCTGGTAAAGCATGCGTGCCGCCCCCGGCTGTCCGTTGCGGGCGCTTTCCAAGGCTTCACTGTAACCACGCTTGATCGCTTCGGGGATTTGCGGCGTGGTGCTGCGTAGCCATAGCGCGACAAGACCGATCAACAACAGGACACAGAGGCTGAGGAGCAGATAGCGGCGGCGAGGCGAGGGCATGCAGGGAATCCATTACCAGAAGCGTGAAATGTCGCAAGCTTCGGTCAGGTGGCGGCTTGAGTCAAACCTTGTAACAGCGGTAGCGGACCTGCGGGAGCGAGCTTGCTCGCGATGGCGTCGGATCAGCGATATCGATATTGACTGACCCACCGCCATCGCGAGCAAGCTCGGCT
>NZ_JACNDD010000056.1:0-41075 GCF_017351395.1 Pseudomonas sp. FW305-28 | reverse complement strand
TCGCCACAAAAGCCATAGCCACAGGCGTTCTCGGTGGGAATCAGCGGCTCTGGCGTTGTTGTAACAACAGGTTGCTGAAACCACTGCCCGCCAGTTGTTTCTGGGCCTTGGTCAGTTCCTCGCGGTTGCTGAACGGGCCGACCAGTACCCGGTACCAGGTTTCGTCCTTCACCGTCCCGGATTCCACGGACACGGATTGGCCCAGCAGAATGATCTGCGCGCGGACCTTGTCGGCGTCGGCTTCCTTGCGGAACGAGCCGGCCTGCAGGAAGAACTTCGTCACCGGCGCGGCTTTCTGCACCGGAGGGGCCGGTGGCGGCGTGATGCCGGCCAGGGCCGCCTGGGCGCGAGCGGTGTCGATCTTCGCCGCTTCGGCCGGGGTCACCGGTGTGGTGGGTACTTGCGGCGTCGGCAGGGTTTTCTCCGGCACGGCATCGGGCGGCACGATGACTTCCGATTCCGGCAGCAACGTGTAGAAGTCGTACTTCGGCTTCACCGGTTGTGTCGGGCTCGGCGGGGTCTTGTTGGCCTCGGCGATGCGGGTGGCTTTCTGCTGCTCTTGCCGGACGCGCTTGACGTCATCACCCTGGCCCGGCTCCAGCTTCATCAAGAACACAATGAACGCGCCGACGGTCAGGCCGATGGCCATCCACAACCAACCTGGAATCGGTTTTTTGGCTGGAGGCTGGTAACGACTGGCGCCGCGCTTGGGTGCAGGTTTTTTCTTGGCGGCCAACTTACATGCGCTCCAGGGTTTCCAGGCCCAGCAGTTCCAGGCCTTGCTTGAGCGTGCGCCCGGTCAGCGCGGCGAGGCGCAGGCGGCTCTGCATTTGCTCCGGGGTTTGCGCATTGAGGATCGGGCAGTTCTCGTAGAAGCTGGAGAACAGGCCGGCCACATCGTACAGGTAGGCGCACAGGGTGTGCGGCGTGCCCTTGTCGGCGACGTTGTTCAGGACCTCGCCGAACTGCGCCAGCTTCGCCGCCAGCTCCTGTTCCTGAGGGGCCTCGAGCACAATCTGGCCGTCCACTTCGTTAAAGCCCTTGCCGAGCTTGCGGAACACCCCCGCCACGCGGGTGTAGGCGTACAGCAGGTACGGTGCGGTGTTGCCTTCGAAGTTGAGCATCAGGTCGAAGTTGAAGCTGTAGTCGCTGGTGCGGTGCTTGGACAGGTCGGCGTATTTCACCGCGTCGATGCCCACCACCTTGGCGATCTTGCGCAGCTCGTCCTCGGCCAGGTCCGGGTTCTTGCCCTTGACCAGGGTGTAGGCGCGGTCCTGGGCTTCGGTCAGCAGGTCGATCAGCTTCACCGTGCCGCCATCGCGGGTCTTGAACGGGCGGCCGTCGGCGCCGTTCATGGTGCCGAAGCCCATGTGCTCCATTTCCATCGGACGGGTCACGAAGCCGGCCAGGCGCGCCACTTCGAACACTTGCTGGAAGTGCAGGGCCTGGCGCTGGTCGACGAAATACAGCACTCGATCGGCCTTGAGCACGCTGTTGCGGTAGCGCACGGCCGCCAGGTCGGTGGTGGCGTAGAGGTAGCCGCCGTCGGCCTTGACGATGATCACCGGCAGTGGCTCGCCGTCGGCGGTCTTGAACTGGTCGAGGAACACGCACTGGGCGCCGTTGCTTTCCACCAGCATGCCCTTGGCCCTGAGGTCGTTGACCACGTTGACCAGGTCGTCGTTGTAGGCGCTTTCACCCATCACGTCGGCCATGGTCAACTTGACGTTCAGCAGCTCGTAGATTTTCTGGCAGTGGGACAGGGAGATGTCCTTGAACTTGCTCCACAGCGCCAGGCACTCGGCATCGCCGGCCTGCAGCTTGACCACCAGGCCACGGGCACGGTCGGCGAACTCGGGCGACTCGTCGAAGCGTTGCTTGGCGGCGCGGTAGAAGTTCTCCAGGTCCGACAGTTCGTCGCTGGTGATCGGATTTTCCTGCAGGTAGGCCATCAGCATGCCGAACTGGGTGCCCCAGTCGCCAACGTGGTTCTGGCGGATCACGGTGTCGCCAAGAAACTCCAGGACCCGGGCCACGCCGTCGCCGATGATGGTCGAGCGCAGGTGGCCGACGTGCATTTCCTTGGCGAGGTTGGGGGCCGAGAGGTCGACCACGGTGCGCTGCAACGGGCCGGCCTTGCGCACGCCAATGCGTTCGTCGGCCAGGGCCGCATCCAGGCGCGAAGCCAGGGCCTGGGTGTTCTGGAAGAAATTGATGAACCCGGGGCCGGCGATGTCAGCCTTGCTGACGTTTTCGTCGGCCGGCAGCGCGGCGATGATTTTTTCCGCCAGGTCGCGAGGTTTCATGCCGGCCGGCTTGGCGAGCATCATCGCGATGTTGCTGGCGAAGTCGCCGTGGGTCTTGTCGCGGGTGTTCTCGACCTGAATCGCCGGCGACAGGCCTTCTGGCAGCACACCTTCAGCGACGAGTTGGGCGATGGCTTGCTGGATGAGCTGGCGAATGGTGTCTTTCATGGTCTTCTCTTTCAACCGCAGGCGCGGCGGCGCTTCGATGCGCTGGTGGAAAAACTGGGCATTATCCGTGGCCCGGACGAGCTTGCCAACTGTAGCGGGTCGGTTGGGGATGTGTGGTGACTATTCTTGCTGGCCTGGATGCACGCGATCCCCTGTGGGAGCGAGCTTGCTCGCGATAGCGGTGGGTCAGTGACGGTAGTGTCGACTGTATCGTCGCAATCGCGAGCAAGCTCGCTCCCACAGGGGCAGGTTTGTGGTCCATTCAATACAAATCCACCGGATCCACATCCAGCGACCAACGTACCGCCCGTCCGCTGGGCATCTGCTCCAGCGCCAGCAGCCAGGCACTCAATAGCCGATGCAGCGGGGCCCGGGCGTTGGCCTGCAATAAAAGCTGCGCGCGATAGCGCCCGGCCCGGCGCTCCATCGGTGCCGGCACCGGCCCCAGGAGTTCGATGCCGGTGAGGCTCTGCTCTGCCAGCAAACGCTCCGCCTCGCTGCAGGCCTCATCGAGGAAGCCTTCGGCCTGCCCGGGCTTGTGGGCTTCGGCCCGCAACAGCGCCAGGTGGGCAAAGGGCGGCAGGCCGGCGCTGCGGCGTTCACTCAAGGCCTGTTCGGCGAAGGCGAAATAACCCTGCTCGGTCAGTTGGATCAAGAGCGGGTGATCGGCCAGGTGCGTCTGGATAATCACTTTGCCCGGTTCCTCGGCCCGCCCGGCCCGGCCGGCGACCTGGACGATCAACTGCGCCATGCGCTCGCTGGCGCGGAAGTCGCCGGAGAACAGTCCGCCATCGGCATCGAGGATCGACACCAGCGTGACCCGCGGGAAGTGATGCCCCTTGGCGAGCATCTGCGTGCCCACCAATATGCACGGCAGGCCCTTCTGGATCGTCGCGAACAGCTGGTTCATCGCGTCCTTGCGCGAGGTGCTGTCGCGATCCACCCGCAAGACCGGGTAGTCCGGAAACAGGATGCCCAGCCGTTCCTCGGCGCGTTCGGTGCCGGCGCCGACCGGGCGCAAGTCCACTTTGCCGCACTGCGGGCAATGCCTTGGCACGCGTTCGACGTGGCCGCAATGGTGGCAACGCAGTTCGCCATGGCGTTGATGCACGGTCATCCGCGCGTCGCAGCGTTCGCAGCCAGACATCCAGCCGCAGTCGTGGCACAGCAGGGTCGGGGCAAAACCGCGGCGATTGAGGAACACCAGGACCTGTTGCCCGGCGGCGAGGGTCTGGCCGATGGCTTGCTGCATCGGCCCGGAAATACCGCTGTCCAGTGGACGACTTTTCACGTCCAGGCGCAGGAACCGCGGTTGCTTGGCGCCGCCGGCCCGTTCGTTGAGGCGCAGCAGGCCGTAGCGGCCGGTGTAGGCGTTGTGCAGGCTTTCCAGCGAGGGCGTGGCCGAGCCGAGGACGATCGGGATGTTTTCCTGGCGGGCGCGTACCAGCGCCAGGTCGCGGGCGTGATAGCGCAGGCCTTCCTGCTGTTTATAAGAGCCGTCGTGTTCTTCGTCGATGATGATCAGGCCGGGGTTTTTCATCGGCGTGAACAGGGCCGAGCGGGTGCCGATGATGATATCGGCCTCGCCGTCGCGGGCGGCGAGCCAGGCTTCCAGGCGTTCGCGGTCGTTGACTGCCGAGTGCACCAGGGCGATCCGCGCATTGAAGCGTTGCTCGAAACGCGCCAGGGTCTGGGGGCCGAGGTTGATTTCCGGAATCAGCACCAGGGCCTGCTTGCCGGCCTCCAGGGTCTGGCGGATCAGTTGCAGGTAGACCTCGGTCTTGCCGCTGCCGGTGACGCCCGCCAGCAGAAAGGCGTGATAACTGTCGAAACCTGCGCGAATCGCTTCGCAAGCGGCGCGCTGTTCGGCGTTGAGCGGCAGTTCCGGCTGGGCCAGCCAATGTTCGTGGCGGGCGCCGGGGGCGTGCCGGCGGATCTCCACCTGGACCAGGTCCTTGGCCAGCAACAGGTCGAGGCTGTCCTTGCTGAGCATCAGTTTGCTCAGCAGTTGGTGGGCCACGCCATGGGGGTGTTGGGCGAGGGTCGCCAAGGCCTCGCGCTGGCGCGGCGCGCGGGCGATGCGCGGATCGTCCAGCGAGGCCCCCGGGGCCACCGACCAGAACCGCTCCTGGCGCGCCTCGGCCAGCTCGCCCTGGCGCAGCAGTACCGGCAGCGCCCAGCTCAGGGTGTCGCCGAGGCTGTGCTGGTAATACTGGGACGTCCACAGGCACAACTTGAACAGCGCGGCGGGCAGCGGCGGCGTGGCATCGAGCAGGGCCAGGGCTGGTTTGAGCTTGTCGACCGGGACCTCGCTGTGATCGGTGACCTCCACCAGGATGCCGATCATTTCCCGCCGGCCGAACGGCACCCGCAGGCGCATGCCCGGCTGCAACTGGGCGCGCAGGACCCCGGCGGGGGCGCGGTAGTCGAACAGGCGGCGCAGGGGTGAAGGCAGGGCGAGGCGCAGGATGGCGTTGGGCACGCGGGGAATCTCGATAAGCGGACAAGTTCGCAAGGCTGAGCGCGATTCAATGTGGGAGCGAGCTTGCTCGCGAAAGCGGTGGCACAGCCAACATCACCGCAACTGACCCATCGCTATCGCGAGCAAGCTCGCTCCCACAGGGATTGTGCTTGAGGGCGCGAGCCTAGCAGACGGTTGGTATAAGCGACAGCTTGCGCGAATGACGATGTCTGGTAGAATCCGCGGCCTAATTACGTGCGGTATTCAACAATAGTGTTGGGTGGCGGCACGCTAGCCTGAGGAAAACAGCATGAAAACCGATATCCATCCGGAATACCCAGCAATTGCCGTAACCTGCAGCTGCGGCAACAAGTTCGAAACGCGTTCGACCTACGGCAAAGCCCTGGCGATCGACGTTTGCAACGAGTGCCACCCGTTCTACACCGGTAAGCAAAAGACTCTGGATACCGGCGGCCGCGTTCAGAAGTTCGCCGATCGTTTCGGTGCTTTCGGCAAAGTTACTCCAAAAGCCTGAGGCTGATCATTTTGGATGGTCGTCTCGACTGCTCCAGATTGATGAAGAAGGCGTCCCTTGCGGGCGCCTTTTTTGTGTCTGCGATTTGGCTCTGTGGTGCCCAGGGGGCCTGTCCTTCGCCGGGCAGCCTGCCCCAGGTTGCGGTGCAGCGCGTGGTGGACGGCGACACCTTGTACCTGGAGGATGGTCGCCGCATTCGGATGATCGGTCTCAACAGCCCTGAGCTGGGCAAGCGCGGCCGCGCCGACGAACCCTTCGCCGTGGCGGCGCGCCAGCGACTCGAAGCCCTGGTGGCCGCCAACGATGGCCGGGTGGGCGTATTGCCTGGCAAGGACGACCGTGATGATTACGGTCGTACCCTGGCCCACGTCTACAGCGCCCGGGGCGAGAACCTCGAGGAGCGGTTGATTGCCGAGGGGCTGGGGTTTCTGGTGGCGGTTGCGCCGAACGTCGACCTGGTCAGTTGCCAGCAAGTGGCTGAGCGTCATGCGCGGCAAGCCGGGGCAGGCCTCTGGAAGAAATCCCCTGTCGTCCGGGCGGAACAGATCGATGCCCCAGGTTTCGTGCTGATGAGCGGGCGTGTGGAAAGTGTGCGGCGCAATCGCGGTGGCATCTGGATTGAATTGCAGGGGCCGGTTGTCCTGCACATTGCGCCGGGTTTGCAGAGGCGCTTCGACGCCTCGGCCCTGGAGCGGCTCAAGGGGCGGAAAATCGAGGCCCGGGGCTGGGTCGTCGACCGCGCCCGGCGTGGTGGCAACAAGGCTGGCCAGGCGCGATGGATGCTGCCGCTGACCGATCCGGCCATGTTGGAAGCGGTCCTGTAAGAAAATAATTGTAGACATTATTTGGTCGGATTGTATGCATGTAGCCCTTGTGTTTCGCGGCTCTTGGTCCAAAGTCGTAGAGTAGGGCGCTTGACAGCAGTGACTGGTCAGTCTTGTAGGGACTTTGCGAGGCGCGTATCCTCGGCGGTCCGTCTGTCCAACACAGTAAAAAGCGGAATGCCCACATGTCTGATCTGAAAACTGCCGCTCTCGAATATCACGCGCATCCTCGTCCAGGAAAGCTGAGTGTCGAGCTCACCAAGGCCACCGCTACTGCTCGCGACTTGTCGCTGGCCTACAGCCCCGGCGTAGCCGAACCAGTCCGCGAAATCGCTCGCGACCCTGAACTGGCCTACAAATACACCGGTAAAGGCAACCTGGTTGCAGTCATTTCCGATGGCACCGCGATTCTCGGCCTGGGTAACCTCGGCCCATTGGCTTCCAAGCCAGTCATGGAAGGCAAGGGCGTACTGTTCAAGCGCTTCGCCGGTATCGACGTATTCGACATCGAAGTCGATTCCGAGAGCCCGCAAGCCTTTATCGACACCGTCAAGCGCATCTCCATCACCTTCGGTGGCATCAACCTGGAAGACATCAAGGCACCTGAGTGCTTCGAGATCGAGCGCGCCCTGATCGAACAGTGCGACATCCCGGTGTTCCACGATGACCAGCACGGCACCGCCATCGTCACCGCGGCCGGCATGATCAACGCCCTGGAAATCGCCGGCAAGACCCTGCCGGAAGCCAAGATCGTCTGCCTGGGTGCCGGCGCTGCGGCCATCTCCTGCATGAAGTTGCTGGTGAGCATGGGCGCCAAGATCGAAAACATCTTCATGGTCGACCGTACCGGCGTGATCCACTCCGGCCGTGACGACCTGAACCAGTACAAGGCCGTCTTCGCTCACGCGACCGACAAGCGCTCCCTGGCGGACGCCCTGGACGGTGCCGACGTGTTCGTCGGCCTGTCGGGTCCGAACCTGCTGAGCCCGGAAAACCTGCTGCGCATGGCGCCGAACCCGATCGTGTTCGCCTGCTCGAACCCGGACCCGGAAATCTCCCCGGAACTGGCTCACGCGACTCGCAACGACGTGATCATGGCCACTGGCCGTTCGGACTACCCGAACCAGGTCAACAACGTCCTGGGCTTCCCGTTCATCTTCCGTGGTGCCCTGGACGTTCGCGCCAAGCGCATCAACGAAGAGATGAAAGTCGCGGCCGCCAACGCCCTGCGCGAACTGGCCAAGCTGCCGGTGCCTCAGGAAGTGTGCGACGCCTACGGCGGCATCAAGTTGGAATTCGGTCGTGAGTACATCATCCCGAAACCAATGGACGCCCGCCTGATCACCCTGATCTCCGACGCCGTGGCCAAGGCCGCCATCGAGACGGGCGTGGCCACCCTGCCGTACCCGAAGAACTACCCGCTCAAGAGCGTGGATGACGTGTTCAACGGCTAAGCCGTTGTAGCGCTTCAACAAAAAGCCCCGGCTCCTGAGAGTCGGGGCTTTTTGTTGGTCGCCGCTTTTGTATGACCGTCACAGACCCCTGTGGGAGCGAGCTTGCTCGCGATGACGGCCTGGCATTCAACATCGATGCAAGCTGATCCGACGCTATCGCGAGCAAGCTCGCTCCCACAGGTAGTGGTGTCATTGAGAACAAAAGCCCCGCACTTCTTTCGAAGGCGGGGCTTTTGGATGAGACCGGTCAGAACAGATCGATCGGCGCCGCTTCGTCCGCTGGCAGCGGGCTGCCCGGTGCGACACCGTTGCCCAGCTCGTTGACGGAGGGCGGAGTGTCTTCGCTCTTGAACAGCTCGAAGTACGCACCCGGGGTGCCCGGCGTGGCCGCGCGGCCGCTGACCGGGTCGACCCGCAGGCTGAGGATGCCTTCCGGTTCCGGCTGGGTGTGCGGCGGCTTGTCCTTGAGGGCGGCGCCCATGTAGGTCATCCAGATCGGCAGCGCCACGGTGCCGCCGAACTCACGGCGACCCAGGCTTTCAGGCTGGTCGAAACCGGTCCAGACCGTGGTCACGTAATCGGCGTTGTAGCCGGAGAACCAGGCGTCCTTGGACTCGTTCGTGGTACCGGTCTTGCCCGCCAGGTCGGAACGGCCCAGGGCCAGGGCGCGACGGCCGGTGCCGAGCTTGATCACGTCCTGCAGCATGCTGTTGAGAATGAAGGTGGTGCGGCCATCGACAATGCGTTCCGCGACGGCGGGCGCTTGCGGCAAGCCTGGGGCCGTGGTGGCTTCGCCTGGCGTCGCATTGACCGTGAACGTGTCGGTGGACGGTGCGGCGACGCCATCGCTGGCCTGCTCGCCTGTGGGGACCCGTGGCGGGTTGGCCACGAACAATGTCTCGCCGTTGCGGCTTTCGATCTTGTCGATGATGTACGGGGTGATCTTGTAGCCGCCGTTGGCGAACGTGCTCCAGCCCGTGGCGATTTCCATCGGCGTCAGGGTCGCGGTGCCCAGGGCCAGGGACAGGTTGCGCGGCAGGTCCTGCTTGTTGAAGCCGAACTTGCTGATGTAGTCGATGGTGCGATCCACGCCCAGCGCCTGCAACAGGCGGATCGATACCAGGTTGCGGGATTTGTACAGCGCCTCGCGCAGGCGAATCGGGCCGAGGAACGTATTGGTGTCGTTCTTCGGCCGCCAGACCTTGTCCAGGTACTCATCGACGAACACGATCGGCGCATCGTTCACCAGGCTGGCGGCGGTGTAGCCGTTATCCAGGGCGGCGCTGTAGACGAATGGCTTGAAGCTCGAGCCCGGCTGGCGCTTGGCCTGCAGTGCACGGTTGTAATTGCTCTGCTCGAAGGCGAAGCCACCCACCAACGAACGAATGGCGCCGTCCTGTGGGTCGAGGGACACCAGGGCGCCCTGGGCCGCCGGGATCTGGCTGAACTTGAGCGTGTTGTCCGCCTGGCGCTGGACGCGGATCAGGTCACCGACCTGGGCAACGTCCGACGGCTGCCGTGGGGCGGCGCCCATGCTGTTGGTATTGAGGAACGGACGGGCCCATTTCATGGTGTCCCAGGCCACGTGTTCTTCCTGCTCGCCGTTGCGGGTCAACACCTTGATGCCGTCCTTGTCCACCGAGGTGACGATCGCCGGCTCCAGGCTGCTGATGGTGCGCTGCTTGGTCAGCTCCAGGGCCCAGGCTTCCTTGGTCTTGCCCGGCAGGCGCGATTCAGGGCCACGGTAGCCGTGGCGCTGGTCGTAGGTCATCAGGCCCTCGTGCAGCGCGGTGTTGGCCATTTCCTGCAAGTTGCTCGGCACCGTGGTGGTCACGCGGAAACCTTCGGTGTAGGCGTCGCTGCCATAGCGCCCGACCATCTCGGCACGGGCCATCTCGGCGATGTACGGGGCGTTCACTTCCGGGGTCGGGACGTGATAGCTGGCGTTCAGCGGCTCATTGATCGCGGCGGTGTAGTCGGCCTCGCTGATCTTGCCGAGCTTGTACATGCGCCCCAGGATCCAGTCGCGACGCTCCTTGCTGCGCGCCGGGTTGGCCAGCGGGTTGAAGCGCGACGGTGCCTTGGGCAGGCCGGCGATCATCGCCATCTGCGCCAGGCTCACGTCGCGGATCGACTTGCCGTAATACACCTGTGCCGCCGCCTCGATGCCGTAGGCGCGGTTGCCCAGGTAAATCTTGTTCACGTACAGCTCGAGGATTTCATCCTTGGTCAGCTGTCGTTCGATCTGCAGGGCCAGGAGGATCTCGGTGGTCTTGCGCGAGAAGCTGCGCTCGCTGGTCAGGAAGAAGTTCTTGGCCACCTGCATGGTGATGGTGCTGCCGCCGGACTGGATGTGCCCGCTCTTGACCAACTGGCTGGCGGCGCGCATCAGGCTGCCGGGATCGACGCCATAGTGGTTGGCGAAGTTATCGTCTTCAGCACTTAGTAACGCATTGATGAAATTAGGGGGAATGTCGGCGAAACGGATCGGTGTGCGGCGCATTTCGCCAAATTCGGCGATCAGCTTGTTGTCGCTGCTGTACACCCGCAAAGGAATCTGCAACTGAATACTTCTCAGTGCCTCCACGGACGGCAATCCCGGACTAAGGTAAAGAAAGGCACCGCTCAGGCCCAAGAGCAGTCCGCAGAAAACGGCGACGATGGACCATCCGAAAAATTTCAGCAGACGAATCAAGGCTTTTGGATATCCAGGCAAAGAATGAAAAAGGCGCCAGGTGCAGGGAAGGACCCGTGCTTGCAACAAAGCGAAAAAAAACGCTGGGCATTATAAGCATTTTTTTTCGTCGGGAATGCCATCCGGACGTCCGTCGGACGGCCGTGATTGAACGCAATGCATATTAGAGAGTCCGTAACTCACGGATAGTCATAGGGAATTGGTAGTGCTACGACTCTTCAATAAAAAAGCCCATGCGCTTCTGGGGATCGACATCAGTTCGACGTCGGTGAAGCTGCTCGAGTTGAGTCGCCAGGGCGAGCGATACCGCGTCGAGTCCTACGCGGTCGAACCGTTGCCGGCCAACGCCGTGATCGAGAAGAACATCGCCGAGCTCGAAGGGGTGGGCCAGGCGTTGTCGCGGCTGTTGGCCAAGGCCAAAACGCCGTTGCGCAGCGTGGCGGTGGCCGTGGCGGGTTCGGCGGTGATCACCAAGATCATCGAGATGGATGCGGGCCTGTCCGACGACGACATGGAGAACCAGCTCAAGATCGAAGCCGATCAGTACATTCCCTATCCGCTGGATGAGGTGGCCATTGATTTCGAGGTGGTGGGCGTTTCGCCGCGCAGCGCCGAGCGCGTCGAAGTGCTGCTGGCGGCCTGTCGCAAGGAAAACGTCGAGGTTCGCGAGGCCGCGTTGGCGCTCGCCGGGCTGACGGCCCGGGTGGTCGATGTGGAGGCTTATGCGCTGGAGCGAGCGTTTGGCCTGCTTGCCACGCAATTGGCCGCGTCCCAGGAGCGGCTGACGGTGGCGGTCATCGACATCGGCGCCACCATGACCACCCTCAGCGTGTTGCACAACGGGCGCATCATCTATACCCGCGAACAATTGTTCGGCGGCCGCCAGTTGACCGAGGAGATCCAGCGCCGCTACGGCCTGACACCCGAGCAGGCCGGCCTGGCAAAGAAGCAGGGTGGGTTGCCGGACGATTATCTCAGCGAAGTGCTGCAACCTTTTCGCGAGGCCCTGGTGCAGCAGGTCTCGCGCTCCCTGCAATTCTTCTTCGCCTCGGGCCAGTACAGCGCGGTGGACCACATTCTGCTGGCCGGGGGCACGGCTTCGGTCGCTGGCCTGGATCGGCTGATCGAGCAGCGCCTGGGCACGCCGACCCAGGTGGCCAACCCGTTTACCAACATGGCCCTGAGCAGCAAGGTCAATGCCGGTGCCCTGGCCAGTGATGCCCCGGCACTGATGATTGCCTGTGGGCTGGCCCTCAGGAGTTTCGACTGATGGCGCGGATCAACCTGCTTCCCTGGCGCGAAGAGCTGCGCGAAGAGCGGCGCAAGCGCTTTCTGCTGGCCTTGGTGGCGGCGCTGGTCGGGGCGGTCGGCGTGGTCCTGGTCGCCGTCCGCTACATCGACAGTGCCATCGACCACCAGGTCGCCCGCAATAGCCACCTCTCCGAGCAGATCGCCGTGCTGGACGAGCGCATCAAGCAGATCAGCGAATTGAAAGCCCGTCGCCAGCAATTGCTGGAGCGCATGCGCATTATCCAGGACTTGCAAGGGAATCGACCGGTCAGCGGGCGCATCTTCGACCAGTTGGTGAGGACTTTGCCGGACGGGGTGTATTTCACCGAAGTGAAGATGGAGGACCGGACGCTCTTCATCAAAGGGGCCGCGGAATCGAACAACCGGGTCTCGGACCTGATGCGCAACCTGGACTCGTCGGATCTGTTCGATGCGCCCAGCCTGACGGAGGTCAAGGCCACCACCGCCGGTCAGCTCGACCAGGCCAACGTTTTCCAGCTGACGGTTCGCCAGACCCGGTCGGCCGATGAGGGGGACGCCCAATGAGGCCGGGGGAATGGCTCGACGCGTTGCGCAAGATCGACGTCAGTGACCTGGACACCAACAACATCGGTTCCTGGCCGGCGCCCATCAAATGGCTGGCGGGCATCCTGCTGGTGGCCCTGGTGCTGGGGCTGGGCTATAACTTTGCCTTGAGCGACCTGGAAAACCAGTTGCAGCAGGTGCGCGAGGAAGAAAGTACCCTCAAGGCACAATTCGCGGGCAAGGCCCACATGGCCGCGAACCTGGAACGCTACACCGAGCAGATGAAGCAGATGGAAACGTCTTTCGGTGTACTGTTGCGGCAATTGCCCAGTGATACCGAGGTGCCGGGCCTGCTGGAAGACATTACCCGCACCGGCCTGGGCAGCGGCCTGGAGTTCGAGGAAATCAAGCTGCTGCCGGAAGTCACCCAACCGTTCTACATCGAGCTGCCGATCCAGATCACCGTGACCGGCGGCTACCACGACCTGGCGACATTCGTCAGTGGAGTGGCCGGACTGCCCCGGATCGTCACGCTGCACGATTTCGAAATCGCCCCGATGGAGCCCGAGGCCGGCACGAAGCTGCGCATGAGCATCCAGGCCAAGACCTACCGCTACAACGAGCAGGAGGCGCAGCCATGAGGCCGCTGGTGTGTCGCCTCTGCCTGCTGGCGGGCCTGGTCGCGCTGGCGGGTTGCAACGACGACAACGGTTTCAGCGACCTGGACGCTTACATGAACGAAGTGCGCCTGCGTCCGCCCGGCAAGATCGAGCCGACGCCGACGTTCAGGCCCTACGAGACCTTTACCTACAGCGCTGCGAACCTGCGCAGCCCTTTTTCCCGGCAGGTCCGCGTGGACCAGGCCGACCGGCAGCGCGGCTCGCACAACGTCCGGCCCGACCCCAACCGGGTCAAGCAGTACCTGGAAGGCTTCAACATCGAGCAGTTTGAAATGGTCGGTACGATCTCCAACGCCAGTGGCTCCTTCGCACTCCTGCGGGGCGCGGGCGGGGTGCATCGGCTCAAGGTCGGTGACTATCTGGGGCGCAACGACGGGCGAATCTTCGCCATCGGCGCCACCCAGGTCGATGTGATCGAAATCGTTCCCGATGGCGAGGGTGCCTGGCTGGAGCGACCTCGGACCATTCCTTTGAAAGAGCACTCAATAGTGGAACCCCAACAATGAACAGGTTTTTGTCAGCCTTCGGTATTTCGCTATGGATAGCGCTGTTGTCGCCGATGGTTCACGCGGCCAGTCTGAAGACGCTGGATGTCGCGGCGTTGCCGGGCGACCGCGTCGAGTTGAAGCTCACCTTCGACGGGCCGCCGCCGCCCCCTCGGGGCTACACCACCGAACAACCGGCCCGGATTGCCCTGGACCTGCCAGGCGTGACCAATCAACTGGCCAGCAAGCACCGCGACCTGGGCGGGGGCAATGCGCGCAGCGCCACCGTGGTCGAGGCAGGCGATCGCACCCGGTTGATCATCGGTCTGACCCAGCTGGCGCCGTACGACACCCGGGTCGAAGGCAATAGCCTGTTCGTGGTGGTTGGAAAGGGCGCCGCGGCGAAGAACACTGCTGGGAAGAGCGTCGCCCAGGCCCCGCGCCCGGCGGTGGCCAACGCGGTGCCCGCGAGGGCCGGTAGGCCGGTGGGCAAGGCGATTCGTGGGGTGGATTTCCAGCGGGGAACCCAGGGCGAAGGCAATGTGGTGATCGATTTGTCCGATCCGTCCATCGCCCCGGACATCCAGGAACGCGAAGGCAAGATCATCCTCAATTTCGCCAGGACCCAATTGCCCGAACCATTGCGGGTGCGCCTGGACGTCAAGGACTTCGCCACCCCGGTGCAATTCGTCAATGCCAGCGCCGGCAGCGACCGGGCGACCATCAGCATCGAGCCCAGTGGCACCTTCGACTACTCGACCTACCAGACCGACAACAAACTCACCGTCAGCGTCCGGCCCATGACTGTCGACGACCTGCAAAAACGCAATGCTGACCGCGCGGCCTACAGCGGCGAGAAGCTCTCGCTCAACTTCCAGGACATCGAAGTGCGTTCGGTCCTGCAACTGATTGCCGATTTCACCAACCTGAACCTGGTGGCCAGCGACACGGTGCAGGGCGGCATTACCCTGCGCTTGCAGAATGTGCCTTGGGACCAGGCGCTGGACCTGGTGCTCAAGACCAAGGGTTTGGACAAGCGCAAGGTCGGTAACGTGCTGCTGGTGGCCCCGGCCGATGAAATCGCCGCGCGTGAACGCCAGGAACTGGAGTCGCAGAAGCAGATCGCCGACCTGGCACCGCTGCGGCGTGAGCTGCTGCAGGTCAACTATGCGAAGGCGGCGGACATCGCCAAGCTGTTCCAGTCAGTGACCAGTGCCGAGGCCAAAGCCGACGAGCGCGGCACGATCACGGTGGATGAGCGAACCAACAACATCATTGCCTACCAGACCCAGGACCGGCTCGACGAACTGCGCCGGATCGTGGCGCAGCTGGATATTCCGGTGCGCCAGGTGATGATCGAGGCACGGATTGTCGAAGCCAACGTCGACTACGACAAAAGCCTGGGCGTGCGCTGGGGAGGGTCGATCCAGAACAAGGGCAACTGGAACTCCTCGGGGGTGACCACTGGCACCTCCACCACCATCGGCACGCCGGGCAGTACCGGCACCAACCAGCCGTTCGTCGACCTGGGTGCCTCGGGCAATACGTCGGGGATCGGCATTGCGTTCATCACCGACAACGTCTTGCTGGACCTTGAGCTGACGGCCATGGAAAAAACCGGCAACGGCGAAATCGTCTCCCAGCCCAAGGTGGTGACGTCCGACAAGGAGACGGCAAAGATCCTCAAGGGCACGGAAATCCCCTACCAGGAAGCCAGTTCCAGCGGCGCCACCTCGGTGTCGTTCAAGGAGGCCTCGCTGTCGCTGGAGGTGACCCCGCAGATCACCCCGGACAACCGCATCATCATGGAGGTCAAGGTCACCAAGGATGAGCCGGACTACCTGAACAAGGTGCAGGACGTGCCGCCGATCAAGAAAAACGAAGTCAACGCCAAGGTCCTGGTCAATGATGGCGAGACCATTGTGATTGGCGGAGTTTTCTCAAATACTCAGAGCAAGGTCGTAGATAAGGTGCCATTTCTTGGCGATGTGCCGTATCTTGGCCGCCTTTTCCGGCGTGATGTGGTTTCGGAGAAAAAATCCGAGCTGCTGGTGTTCCTCACTCCGCGTATCATGAATAACCAGGCGATTGCTGTGAGTCGTTGATTCTGTGCGAAATTTGATTCTTGTTGGGCCGATGGGCGCTGGAAAAAGCACCATCGGCCGTTTGCTGGCCAAAGAGCTGCGCCTGCCGTTCAAAGATTCCGACAAGGAAATTGAATTGCGCACGGGTGCCAATATCCCATGGATCTTCGATAAGGAAGGCGAGCCGGGCTTTCGTGACCGTGAGCAGGCGATGATCGCCGAGCTGTGCGCGTTCGAGGGCGTGGTGTTGGCTACCGGTGGCGGCGCGGTGATGCGCGAGGCCAATCGTCGGGCGCTGCATGCCGGCGGACGAGTGGTCTATCTGCACGCCTCTGTCGAACAGCAGGTCGGCCGCACCGCCCGGGATCGCAACCGGCCACTGTTGCGCACCGCCGACCCCGCCAAGACCCTGCGGGACCTGCTGGAGCTGCGTGATCCGCTGTATCGGGAGATCGCCGACCTGGTGGTGGAAACCGACGAGCGGCCGCCGCGGATGGTGGTGCTGGACATTCTCGATCGCCTGCAGCAACTGCCGCCCCGTTAATGCGCCTGGCGAAATGCGCTATCCTCGACGTCCCGTCATGGCCCGCCTGGGGCGTGGCGGATGGCCATCCCGTGGTGTCATGGCAAGCACCGGGACCTGTGGCGAGGGGATTTATCCCCGTTGGGCTCTTTCGTTAATTGCAGGCAGGACGCCTGATTCCATCTTCACTGTGGGGACACATGCAGACACTTAAGGTCGACCTGGGCGAGCGCAGCTACCCGATTCATATTGGCGAAGGCTTGCTGGACCAGCCCGAACTCCTGGCGCCGCATATCGCCGGGCGGCAAGTGGCGATCATTTCCAATGAAACCGTCGCGCCTCTGTATCTGGAACGTCTGACCCGCAGCCTGTCGGCTTTCTCGGTCATTTCCGTGGTGTTGCCCGACGGCGAAGCCTTCAAGAACTGGGAAACCCTGCAACTCATTTTCGACGGCCTGCTGACCGCACGGCATGATCGCCGCACCACGGTGGTTGCCCTGGGCGGTGGCGTGATCGGCGACATGGCCGGTTTTGCCGCCGCTTGTTATCAGCGCGGCGTCGACTTCATCCAGATCCCCACCACGCTGCTGTCGCAGGTCGACTCGTCGGTGGGCGGCAAGACCGGGATCAACCATCCGCTGGGCAAGAATATGGTCGGTGCGTTTTATCAGCCCAACGTGGTGCTGATCGACACCGCCACCCTCAATACCCTGCCGGCCCGCGAACTGTCTGCGGGGCTGGCGGAAGTCATCAAGTACGGGCTGATCTGCGACGAACCGTTCCTGGGCTGGCTCGAAGAGCACGTCGACCGCCTGCGTGCGCTGGATCAAGCGGCCCTGACCTACGCCATCGAGCGCTCCTGCGCCGCCAAGGCCGCGGTGGTCGGTGCCGATGAGCGTGAGTCGGGGGTGCGCGCCACGCTCAACCTGGGTCATACCTTCGGCCATGCCATCGAAACGCACATGGGCTATGGTGTCTGGCTGCACGGTGAAGCGGTTGCGGCCGGTACGGTCATGGCCCTGGAGATGTCCGCGCGCCTGGGCTGGATCAGCGAACAGGAACGCGATCGCGGTATTCGTCTGTTCCAGCGCGCCGGGCTGCCGGTGGTTCCGCCCGAGGAAATGAGCGAGGCGGATTTTCTTGAACACATGGCAATCGACAAAAAAGTGATCGACGGTCGTCTGCGCCTGGTGCTGCTGCGCCACATGGGCGAAGCGGTGGTGACCGACGATTATCCGAAAGAAGTTCTACAGGCCACGCTGGGAGCGGACTACCGCGCCCTGGCTCAGCTTAAAGGTTAATAAGATTCCGATGACTAGTTTGCATGCCGACGAGGCTTTCCTCGGCCATTTCCAATTGAGTCATGACCCTTTTGCCCCACGGGTCCCGGGCTTCAAGTTCTTCCCCGCCCAGCGCAAGCCGGTGCTGGGCCAGTTGCATCACCTGGCGCGCTACAGCCAGTTGCTGTTGGTGGTCACCGGTCCCCAGGGCAGCGGCAAGACCTTGCTGCGCCAGGCCCTGGTGGCCAGTACCAACAAACAGTCTGTGCAAAGTGTGGTGGTCTCGGCCCGTGGCGCCGGCGATGCCGCCGGTGTGTTGCGCCAGGTGGCCCAGGCGCTGAACGTCGCCCAGGCCGAAATCGGTGCAATCCTCGATCAGATCGTGCAACTGGCGCTGACCGGGCAGGAAGTCTATCTGCTGGTGGACGATGCCGAGCAACTCGACGAATCGGCCCTCGAAGCCCTGCTGGCCTTGGCGGCCGGTGCGCCGGAGGGCCGGCCCCACGTGTTCCTGTTCGGCGAGTCGTCGCTGATCGCCGACCTGGACCAGCTGAACCTCGAGGAAGAGCGCTTCCACGTCATCGAGCTGGCGCCCTACACCGAGGAAGAAACGCGTGAATACCTGGCCCAGCGTCTTGAAGGCGCGGGCCGGGGTATCGAACTTTTCACCGCCGATCAGATCTCTGAGATTCACGAAAGCTCCGAGGGTTGGCCTGGCAACATCAACCAGGTTGCCCGCGATGCTCTGATCGAAGTCATGATTGCCAGCCGCTCAGCGGTGAAGCGTCCAAGTATGGGGTTCAACATGCCGAAGAAACACGTATTGGCAATTTCCGCCGTCGTCGTGGTCGCGGTTGCCGCCGCCTGGCTGATGCCGGGTCGCACCAAGGCACCTGCCACGGGTGCCCCTGCCAACGAACAGGCGCAACTGCCCCTCGGCCAAGGTACGCCGCAACCCAACGGTGGCGCGCCGGCCGTGGAATTCGCCGGTAACACCCAACCGATGCCGCTGCCGCTGGTCGGCCAGTCGCAGCCGGTCATGCGCGGCCCGCTGGCCGAAGCGGCCGGCGGTATCACCGAAGGCGACGACGGCGCAGCGCCACCGATCGACGACAGCAGCGACACGCCGCCGACCGTGACCACCACCGCACCGCCTGCGGGCGTGCCGGCCGGCCCGGCGCCAACGCCTGCCCCGACTGCCAAGCCGACCCCGGCGCCGACCCAGGTGGCCACCGCCAAGCCTGCACCGGTTCCGGCGCCTGCGGCCAAGCCAGCAGCACCGGCGGCCAAGCCTGCTGCTGCCCCGGCCAAGGCCGCGGGCGGTAGCTGGTACGCCGGCCAGGCGCCGGGCAACTACGTGGTGCAGATCCTCGGCACCAGTTCCGAAGCCGCGGCGCAGAACTTCGTCAAGGAGCAGGGCGGCGAGTACCGTTATTTCAAGAAAGTGCTCAACGGCAAGCCGCTGTATGTCATCACCTACGGCAGCTTTGCCAACCGTGATGCGGCTGTTTCCGCCATCAAGGCCTTGCCAGCGAAGGTTCAGGCTGGTAAACCTTGGCCTCGCACTGTCGCCAGCGTCCAACAGGAACTGGCAGCAACTCGCTGAAGATTCGGCGGCCTTACCCAGGCCGCCTCTCCCGGCAACCTCAAAATTTCCGCAAGGGCGGGCGACCTTTCAGGCCGCGCGCCTTGTGGTGTCTGCGTCACAGTAGCGTTTGAGTCGTAGCGGTCAAACCCAAAAAAGTTTTGACTAGCACAGCATATAGCTTTAAACCTTTCACAAATGCGACATGGATTTGCGACAGTTCGTCGTCAAATTTGTGAGCCTCTGTGTCGGTGTGTACAATGACCTCCCTTTTGCCCCCGCAAAGCTGGCGTACGTTCGGCGCGGCATGCAACTGGTTGAATTGAAAAGAAATTTGCCTCGATTAGAGGCAGCCTGGTGAGAAAGTGTCTATGAAAGCAGGTCTGTACCAACCAGATGAATTCAAGGATAACTGCGGTTTCGGCCTGATAGCTCATATGCAGGGCGAGCCCAGCCATACCCTTTTGCAAACGGCCATTGAGGCCCTGACCTGCATGACCCACCGCGGTGGGATCAACGCCGACGGCAAGACCGGCGACGGTTGTGGCTTGCTGATTCAAAAGCCCGACGAGTTCCTGCGTGCCGTAGCCCAGGAAACGTTCGGCGTGACCCTGCCCAAGCAGTACGCCGTGGGCATGGTGTTCTTCAACCAGGACCCGGTGAAGGCTGAGGCGGCTCGCGAAAACATGAATCGCGAGATCCTGGCCGCCGGCCTGCAACTGGTTGGCTGGCGCAAAGTGCCGATCGACACCAGCGTCCTTGGCCGCCTGGCGCTCGAGCGCCTGCCGCAGATCGAACAGGTGTTCATCGCCGGCGAAGGCCTGAGCGACCAGGACATGTCGATCAAGCTGTTCAGTTCCCGTCGTCGTTCGTCCGTGGCCAACGCCGCCGACACCGATCACTACATCTGCAGCTTTTCCCACAAGACCATTATCTACAAAGGCCTGATGATGCCGGCGGACCTCACCGCCTTCTATCCGGACCTGAGCGACGAGCGCCTGAAAACCGCGATCTGCGTGTTCCACCAGCGCTTCTCCACCAACACCCTGCCGAAATGGCCGCTGGCCCAGCCATTCCGCTTCCTCGCCCACAACGGCGAGATCAACACCATCACCGGCAACCGCAACTGGGCCGTGGCCCGTCGCACCAAGTTCGCCAACGACCTGATGCCGGACCTCGAAGAACTCGGCCCGCTGGTCAACCGCGTGGGTTCGGACTCCTCGAGCATGGACAACATGCTGGAACTGATGGTGACCGGTGGCATCGACCTGTTCCGCGGCGTGCGCATGCTGGTGCCGCCGGCGTGGCAGAACGTCGAGACCATGGACCCGGACCTGCGTGCCTTCTACGAATACAACTCCATGCACATGGAACCGTGGGACGGCCCGGCCGGTATCGTCATGACCGACGGTCGCTACGCCGTGTGCCTGCTGGACCGTAACGGTCTGCGTCCGGCGCGCTGGGTCACCACCACCAATGGGTTCATCACCCTGGCGTCGGAAATCGGCGTCTGGAACTACCAGCCCGAAGACGTCATCGCCAAGGGCCGCGTAGGCCCGGGCCAGATCTTTGCCGTGGACACCGAAACCGGCCAGATCCTCGACACCGACGCCATCGACAACCGCCTCAAGTCCCGTCATCCGTACAAGCAATGGCTGCGCAAGAATGCCCTGCGCATCCAGGCGACCATGGAAGACAACGACCACGGCTCGGCTTTCTATGACGTCGACCAGCTCAAGCAGTACATGAAGATGTACCAGGTGACGTTCGAAGAACGTGACCAAGTGCTGCGTCCGCTGGGCGAGCAGGGCTACGAGGCGGTCGGCTCCATGGGCGACGACACGCCGATGGCCGTCCTGTCGCAGCGCGTGCGCACGCCGTACGACTATTTCCGCCAGCAGTTCGCCCAGGTGACCAACCCACCGATCGACCCGCTGCGTGAAGCGATCGTGATGTCCCTGGAGATCTGCCTGGGCGCCGAGCGCAATATTTTCCAGGAGTCGCCGGAGCATGCCTCGCGCGTGATCCTCAGCTCGCCGGTCATTTCCCCGGCCAAGTGGCGCTCGCTGACCAACCTCGACCGTCCGGGCTTCGCGCGCCAGGTCATCGACCTGAACTACGACGAAAGCGTCGGCCTGGAAGCGGCGATCCGCAACGTCGCCGATCAGGCTGAAGAAGCCGCGCGCGCCGGGCGTACCCAGATCGTCCTCAGCGACCGTCACATCGCTCCGGGCAAGCTGCCGATCCACGCCTCGCTGGCCACCGGTGCGGTGCACCATCGCCTGACCGAAAAAGGCCTGCGCTGCGATTCCAACATCCTGGTGGAAACCGCCACCGCCCGCGATCCGCATCACTTCGCGGTGCTGATCGGTTTCGGTGCCTCGGCGGTGTATCCGTTCCTGGCCTATGAAGTGCTGGGCGACCTGATCCGCACCGGTGAAGTACTGGGCGACCTCTACGAGGTGTTCAAGAACTACCGCAAGGGCATCACCAAGGGCCTGCTCAAGATCCTGTCGAAGATGGGCATCTCGACCATCGCCTCGTACCGTGGCGCGCAACTGTTCGAGGCCATCGGCCTGTCCGAGGAAGTCTGCGAGCTGAGCTTCCGTGGCGTGCCGAGCCGCATTAAGGGTGCGCGTTTCGTCGACATCGAAGCCGAGCAGAAAGCCCTGGCCGCCGAAGCCTGGAGCCCGCGCAAGCCGATCCAGCAGGGCGGCCTGCTGAAGTTCGTCCACGGTGGCGAATACCACGCCTACAACCCGGACGTGGTCAACACCTTGCAAGCGGCCGTGCAGCAGGGCGACTACAGCAAGTTCAAGGAATACACCTCGCTGGTGGACAACCGTCCGGTGTCGATGATCCGCGACCTGCTCAAGGTCAAGACCCTCGACACGCCGCTGGACATCAGTGAAGTGGAACCGCTGGAATCGGTGCTCAAGCGCTTCGATTCGGCCGGTATTTCCCTGGGCGCCTTGTCCCCGGAAGCCCACGAAGCCCTGGCCGAAGCCATGAACCGCCTCGGTGCGCGTTCCAACTCCGGCGAAGGCGGCGAAGACCCGGCGCGCTACGGCACCATCAAGAGTTCGAAAATCAAGCAGGTGGCCACCGGTCGCTTCGGTGTGACGCCGGAATACCTGGTCAACGCTGAAGTACTGCAGATCAAGGTTGCCCAAGGCGCCAAGCCCGGCGAAGGCGGCCAGTTGCCCGGCGGTAAGGTCAACGGCCTGATCGCCAAGCTGCGTTATGCGGTCCCCGGCGTGACCCTGATCTCGCCGCCGCCGCACCACGACATCTACTCGATCGAAGACTTGTCGCAACTGATCTTCGACCTCAAGCAGGTGAACCCCAAGGCTCTGGTCTCGGTGAAGCTGGTGGCGGAAGCCGGCGTCGGCACCATTGCGGCCGGCGTGGCCAAGGCCTATGCCGACCTGATCACCATCTCCGGCTACGACGGTGGCACCGGCGCATCGCCGCTGACCTCGATCAAGTACGCGGGTGCGCCGTGGGAACTGGGCCTGGCCGAAACCCACCAGACCCTGCGCGGCAACGATTTGCGCGGCAAGGTCCGCGTGCAGACCGACGGTGGCCTGAAAACCGGCCTGGACGTGATCAAGGCCGCCATCCTCGGCGCCGAGAGCTTCGGCTTCGGCACCGCGCCGATGATCGCCCTGGGCTGCAAATACCTGCGCATCTGCCACCTGAACAACTGCGCCACCGGCGTGGCGACCCAGAACGACAAGCTGCGCAAGGACCACTACATCGGTACCGTCGACATGGTGGTGAATTTCTTCACCTACGTGGCCGAAGAGACTCGTGAGTGGCTGGCCAAGCTGGGCGTGCGTTCCCTTGAAGAGCTGATCGGCCGTACCGATCTGCTGGACGTGATCGAGGGCCAGACCGCGAAGCAGCAGCACCTGGACCTGACTCCATTGCTGGGCAGCGATCTGATCCCGGCGGACAAGCCACAGTTCTGCCAGGTCGACCGCAACCCGCCATTCGACAAGGGCGAGCTGGCCGAGAAGATGGTCGACATGGCCGCTGCGGCGATCAACGACCTGAGCGGCGCCGAGTTCGACCTGGATATCTGCAACTGCGACCGTTCCATCGGCGCGCGGATCTCCGGCGAAATCGCCCGCAAGCACGGCAACCAGGGCATGGCCAAGGCGCCGGTGACCTTCCGCTTCAAGGGCACCGCAGGCCAGAGCTTCGGCGTCTGGAACGCCGGTGGCCTGAACATGTACCTGGAAGGCGATGCCAACGACTACGTGGGCAAGGGCATGACCGGCGGCAAGCTGGTCATCGTTCCGCCCAAGGGCAGCGTCTACAAGACCCAGGACAGTGCCATCATCGGCAACACCTGCCTTTATGGCGCCACGGGTGGCAAGCTGTTCGCCGCCGGCACCGCGGGCGAGCGTTTTGCCGTGCGTAACTCCGGGGCCCACACTGTGGTGGAAGGCACCGGCGATCACTGCTGCGAGTACATGACCGGTGGTTTTGTCTGCGTGCTGGGCAAGACCGGTTATAACTTCGGCTCTGGCATGACCGGCGGTTTCGCCTACGTGCTCGACCAGGACAACACCTTCGTTGACCGGGTCAACCACGAACTGGTGGAAATCCAGCGGATCAGCGGCGAGGCGATGGAAGCCTATCGCAGCCACCTGCAAAACGTGCTGAACGAGTACGTCGCGGAAACCGACAGCGAGTGGGGGCGTGAACTCGCCGAAAACCTCGATGACTACTTGCGCCGTTTCTGGCTGGTCAAGCCCAAGGCTGCCAACCTGAAATCGTTGCTTTCCAGCACTCGTGCCAACCCGCAGTGATATGCGCCTGAAGAGTTTGATGAGGTTTTAACAATGGCTGAACGTCTGAATAACGACTTCCAGTTCATCGATGTCGGGCGCAAGGATCCGAAGAAGAAACTGTTGCGTCAACGCAAGAAAGAGTTCGTGGAAATCTACGAGCCTTTCAAACCCCAGCAGTCGGCCGACCAGGCCCACCGCTGCCTGGGTTGCGGTAACCCGTACTGCGAATGGAAGTGCCCGGTGCACAACTTCATTCCCAACTGGCTGAAACTGGTGGCCGAGGGCAACATCCTCCAGGCCGCCGAGCTGTCCCACCAGACCAACACCCTGCCGGAAGTCTGCGGCCGTGTGTGCCCGCAGGATCGCCTGTGTGAAGGTGCCTGCACCCTCAACGACGGTTTTGGCGCGGTGACCATCGGTTCGGTGGAGAAGTACATCACCGACACCGCGTTCGCCATGGGCTGGCGCCCGGACATGTCCAAGGTCAAGCCGACCGGCAAGCGCGTGGCGATCATCGGTGCCGGCCCGGCGGGCCTGGGCTGTGCCGACGTGCTGGTACGCGGTGGCGTGACCCCGGTGGTGTTCGACAAGAACCCGGAAATCGGTGGCCTGCTGACCTTTGGCATCCCCGAGTTCAAGCTGGAAAAGACCGTGCTGAGCAATCGTCGCGAAGTCTTCACCGGCATGGGCATCGAGTTCCGCCTGAACACCGAGGTGGGCAAGGACGTGACCATGGAGCAACTGCTCGAGGAATACGATGCGGTCTTCATGGGCATGGGCACCTACACCTACATGAAGGGTGGCTTTGCCGGTGAGGACCTGCCGGGCGTCTACGATGCGCTCGACTTCCTGATCGCCAACGTCAACCGCAACCTGGGCTTTGAAAAGTCGCCGGAAGATTTCGTCGACATGAAAGGCAAGAAGGTCGTGGTGCTTGGCGGTGGCGACACGGCGATGGACTGCAACCGCACGTCGATTCGCCAGGGCGCCAAGTCGGTGACCTGCGCCTATCGTCGCGACGAAGCGAACATGCCCGGCTCGCGCAAAGAGGTGAAGAACGCCAAGGAAGAAGGCGTGAAATTCCTCTACAACCGCCAGCCGATCGCCATTGTCGGTGAAGACAAGGTCGAAGGCGTGAAGGTGGTCGAGACCCGTCTCGGCGAACCGGACGCCCGTGGCCGTCGCAGCCCCGAGCCGATCCCGGGTTCCGAAGAGATCATCCCGGCCGACGCCGTGGTCATCGCCTTCGGCTTCCGCCCGAGCCCGGCGCCGTGGTTCGAGCAGTTCAGCATCCAGACCGACAGCCAGGGCCGTGTCGTAGCGCCGGAGCAGGGCCAGTACAAGCACCAGACCAGCAACCCGAAGATCTTCGCCGGTGGCGACATGGTCCGGGGTTCCGACCTGGTGGTGACGGCGATCTTCGAAGGCCGCAATGCGGCGGAAGGGATCCTGGATTACCTGGGGGTCTGATCACTTCCTAACGCTGGAATGCGATCAAAATGTGGGAGCGAGCTTGCTAGCGATAGCGGTGGATCAGTCGACGAGCGTGTTGAATGTGACGCCCTCATCGCGAGCAAGCTCGCTCCCACAATTGCTTTGTGGTGTTGCTGAATATTGCATGGCACCGCGACAAATTGCCCCGATAGATAAAAGGCACGGCTCTTGCCGTGCCTTTTGCGTCGCGCTCTGAGAAAATGCCCGCACTTTTTTTCCGGATGCCGACATGACTGCCCTGAAGAACGACCGTTTCCTTCGCGCCCTGCTCAAGCAACCCGTGGACGTCACCCCTGTATGGATGATGCGCCAGGCCGGTCGCTATCTGCCGGAGTACCGCGCCAGCCGCGCCAAGGCCGGTGACTTCATGAGCCTGTGCATGAACCCCCAGTTCGCCTGCGAAGTCACGATGCAGCCGCTGGACCGTTATCCGCAGTTGGACGCGGCGATCCTGTTCTCCGACATCCTCACCATTCCCGACGCCATGGGGCAGGGCTTGTACTTCGAGACCGGCGAAGGCCCGCGTTTCAAGAAAGTCGTCAGCACCCTGGCCGACATCGAGGCCCTGCCGATTCCCGATCCGCAGAAGGACCTGGGCTACGTCATGGACGCGGTCAGCACCATTCGCCGTGAACTCAATGGTCGCGTGCCGCTGATCGGTTTCTCCGGCAGCCCCTGGACCCTGGCGACCTACATGGTCGAAGGCGGTTCGTCGAAGGACTTCCGCAAGACCAAGGCGATGCTCTACGACAACCCCCAAGCCATGCACCTGTTGCTGGACAAGCTGGCCCAGTCGGTCACGTCCTACCTCAACGGCCAGATCCTGGCCGGCGCGCAAGCGGTGCAGATCTTCGATACCTGGGGCGGCAACCTGTCGGCGGCGGCATACCAGGAGTTTTCCCTGGCCTACATGCGCAAGATCGTCAGCGGCCTGATCCGCGAGCACGAAGGTCGCACAGTCCCGGTGATCCTGTTCACCAAGAACGGCGGCCTGTGGCTGGAAAGCATCGCCGAGGCCGGCGCCGACGCCTTGGGCCTGGACTGGACCTGCGACATTGGCAACGCCCGCGAACGTGTCGGTCACAAGGTCGCCCTGCAAGGCAACATGGACCCGACCGTGCTCTACGCCAAGCCTGAAGCCATCCGCGCTGAAGTCGGACGCATCCTGGCCAGCTACGGCAGTGGCAGCGGTCATGTGTTCAACCTCGGCCATGGCATCACCCCGGAAGTCGACCCCGAACACGCCGGCGCCTTCCTGCGGGCGGTGCATGAGTTGTCGGCGCAATATCACGTCTGATTGCTGCCCCTGTCACCCAGCCTGTCCGGACCTGTGCCGGACAGGCTTTTTATTGCTCGCGTGTTTAACGATCCGCCATAAACCCAGCCGGTAGTTATGCCTGATGTGTTTGTTTGTGTTTATTTATCTTTTTTTTCGATAGTTATTTCTATTCGTAAGAAGTTTCTCAAGTTATGTAGGGGAAATTGATTCAGAGATCATTCCTTCTAAGTTGAGAGATTTGTCCTACACATGAAATATTCAACTTTCTATAAGGTTCCGGGCACTTGCAAGGGCAGGCGCTGAGCGGTCTGGCGCACCTTTCAAGAGGACGGTGATACGTCTTTCATTTTTGATGACTAGTCTGGAATTTTATATGAAGAACAACTTCAACAAGAGCAATGTGTTAACGGGGTGTGCGTCCTCGCTAGTTCTGTTGTCGGCCATGGCGGCATCCCAAAGTGTGCTGGCCCACGGTTTCGTCGAAGTACCGCCTTCTCGTGCATTGTTGTGCCAGAGAGGTGTCAACCAGCACTGCGGCGACGCGCAATACGAGCCGCAGAGTACCGGCGAAACCTTCAAGGGTTTCCCGAATGGAGCCGGTGGCGGACCACTGCAAGGCCCTGTCGATGGCAAGATCGCCAGCGGCGGCAGTGCCCTGTTTTCTGCCCTTGATGCGCAATCGGCTTCGCGCTGGCACCTGACTGAAATCAAGGACCGCAACATTGTCTTCCAATGGCAATACTCCGCAGCGCACCCGGCGACCAAACATGAGTATTTCATTACCCGCGACGGTTGGAACCCGAACGAAGTGCTCAAGCGTGCCTCGTTCGACACCACGCCGTTCTGTACGGTGGATGGCGGTAATCAAGTTCCGGTAGCAGGTGCCCCGCACAACTGCGTCATTCCCGACAGCAAGACAGGTCATCACGTCGTCCTGGCGGTCTGGACGGTGGGCGATACCGATAACGCGTTCTACAACCCGATTGATGTGAACATCCTCGCCGAAGCTGCGTTGCCGGGCGGCTGGTCGGCGGTGGGCAGCATTGCGCCATCGACCCCGTTGCTGGTGGGCGACAAGGTCAAGGCCCGGGCATTCTCCGCCAGCGGCGAAAATGCCGAGTACAGCCTGGAAATCAGCATCGACAACGCTGAGGAAGGCAAGGCGGAAAACTGGTCGTTCAAACTGGCCGAGGCCCTCAACAAGGCTTATCCGCTCATTCGTGCCGGTGTTCGGGACGAGGATGGCAACATCGCGCCGGCCAAGGGCGCCAACAGTCTGTATGCCCAGAAAGAAAGCGCTGTGACGCGCTACGAAGTGCAACTGGACATGCGCGAAGACGCCAGCGCCAATATGGAGATTTCCTCCCTGCAGCCCGAGTACGTCCTCGACAAAGGGCGGGTCAGCATGGCGTTCACTGCGCAGACAAACCGCAGCATGAATCTTGAAGCCACTCTGTTCGATGAAAAGAACAAGCAGGTGGGTGTCGTGAGCCAGACCGTGGGCGCAGGCAGCACCGGCCTGAACCTGGACGTGCGCAGCGCCCCAGGCGCGCACACCCTGACGCTGGTGGGGACTACCGTAGACGGCCGTACCACTCGCCAGGAGACCCAAGCGGTCACCCTGACCGGCGAGGGCGTAGGCATCGAGTACGACTTCGAATTCCCTAATGGCATCAGCGAGTACACCGCCGGCACGAAAGTGCTGCAGCGCGCGACTGACGAAGTCTTCGAATGCAAGCCGTTCCCAGCGTCCGGCTACTGCAAGCAATACACCCCGACGTCGAACGGTTTCGAGCCAGGTGTCGGTGCGTCGTGGCAAAGCGCCTGGGACAAGCTGTAAGTCCTGACAGGCACGGCCCCGGGCGACTCGCAAGGTTGCCTGGGGCCTTCAGACGAGAACGCAGTGATGTCTATCAATTACTCAAGGCGGCGGGTGCTGCTGCACTGGCTGTCGGCGGTCATTATCCTGTGGGCGTTGGCGTCCGGTTTTTATGTGGCGTTCAACCCGGTGTCCGCTTCGACCCAACAATGGGTCGGGTCATTCAATGTGTCGCTGACCACGCTGTTCATTCCGTTTTTCGTATGGCGGACCTGGCTGTTCGTGTGCGAACGGGAGCCCCAGGGGACGGCGCTTTCCTTGAACAAGAGGCTGGCCTTGGCGGTGCACGCGCTGATCTACCTGGTGATCGGCGTCGTGCTGGTGACCGGCGTGCTGATGATGAAAAGCGCCATCAGTGTCTTCGGCTTCGTTCGATTTCCTCAGCCATTGGCTGATCCGGTGTTGATCGAACTGGCCAACACGATCCACGTGCAGTCTTGCATGGTGCTTTCGATGCTTGTCGCGTTGCACCTGTGCGCGGTGCTCTGGCATGAGTTTTCCGGGCGTAGGGTGGTGCGCCGGATGTCCTTCGCCAAGCCGGCGGTCACCCTCCCGCGAGTGCAAAGTTGAGCCTGCCGGTGCGGGTCGGCAGCCGTTTGCCGACGCTGGCGCTGGTGCTCGTGCCGCTGCTCTATGGGGCATTGCTGGCCGGGCAGGAATGGCGTTTTCGCCAGGCATTGGGCCGTGATGTACCGGTGGTGAGCGACTCGCCGGTGGCGCCGCATCGTGACTTGCCCAATGTCCAAGCGGTGGCGACTGTGCTCGGCCTGGCGCCTGAAGGTGCCCAGGCGCCAAGCGCCGAACCGATCACGTTGCAAGCCAGTTTTGTCGCTGGCCAAGGTTTGTCGCGGGCCTTGCTGGCGGACGCCGCCGGCCCGCGCATTTACCAGGTGGGCGAGCGTTTGCCGGGTGGCAGCGTGCTGCGCCGGGTCGAGGCCAGCCATGTGACGTTGTGGCGTAACGGACGTGAAGAGCGCTTGGCCCTGCAACCCGCAGCCAAACCCCTGCTGCGCCGGCTGAGCCTCGAAGACGGGGGCCATGCCGCGCCGCATTCCTCGCAATACCTACGCCCGGTGGCCGGGCAATCAGAGTGATCGAATTCATGAACAGCTTTATCCGGGGCCGTGTTTCGCGTGTCCTGTTCTGCCTCGCCGCGTCTTGCCTGCTGACGCCCGCCGGTTGGCTGCAGGCCGAAGAGGCTCAGTGGCAATTGGCGATGAACAACGCGGAACTGCGCGATGTGGTCGAAGAGTTCTCCGCGATCCTGGGCAAGACCGTGGTGCTCGACCCCCGAGTGTCGGGGCGCATCACGGTCATGTCCCGTGAGGCGCTGGACCGCGAAGGGGTGCGGCGGTTGTTCTATTCGGTACTCGACGCCCATAACTTCACCGTGATCGACGAAGGCGAGCGGATCCTGATCACGCCGGTCAGCGATGCCAAGACGCGTGCCGGTGTCGCCGACGAACACAGCACTACACCGTCGCAGTTCGTCACCCGGGTCCTCGACCTGCAATCGAGCATCGCCGCCGATGTCGCCGGGCTGATCCGCCCCTTGGTATCGGCCAATGGTTACGTCGGTCCTTCGGTATCGTCCAACGCCCTGGTAGTCACCGACACCGCCGCCAACGTCCAGCGCATCGCCGGCGTGGTGCAACGGTTGGATTCAGGACGCAACCGCAATCACGTGGTGGTGCGCTTGAAGCACGCCCAGGCCGGGGACATCGCCCCACTCGTGGAAGCCTCCGGCGGCAAGCGCGAGGGGGATACGGCGGGTGTGGTGATCGCCGATGCCCGCAGCAATCGGCTGGTGATCATCGGCGCGCCCGCGGTGCGTCAACGCCTGGTCGACCTGGCCCGGACCCTGGACGTACCGGCAGCCGCCTCCCAGGACAACGCGCGGGTCATCCGTCTGCGTCACAGCGATGCCAAACAGTTGGCCGAGGTACTGGAGGGTGTCGGCCAGGATAGGAAAACCACGCCGGCCCTCGCTGGCCAACGGGAAACCGCGGGGGCCAGCCCCTTCAGGATCAAGGCCGATGAAAGCCAGAATGCCTTGGTCTTGATCGCCGAGCCGGCCCAGGTCCGCATCATCGAGAACATCGTCCGGGAGTTGGACCAACCCCGGGCCCAGGTGCTCATTCATGCAGCCATCGTCGAGGTGAGCGGAGATATCTCCGAAGCGCTGGGGGTGCAGTGGGGACTCAAGAGCGGCAGCGCGACAGGGAGCATCAATTTCCCGGGAACCGACATCCCGATCATCGGCCTGGACTTCAACAAGCTGGATAAAACCAAGGAAAGCGCATTCCTGCGCCTCGGTGGCGATCGCTTCAGTGCACTGGTCTCGGCGCTGGCGAGCAATGCCCACAGCAACCTGCTGTCCACCCCCAGCCTGCTGACCCTGGATAACCAGGAAGCGGAAATCATCGTGGGCCAGAACGTTCCGTTCAAGACGGGTTCCTACGCCACCAGCGGCAACGGCGCGGACAATCCGTTCACCACTGTGGAGCGCAAGGACGTGGGTATCAGCCTCAAGGTCAAGCCTTACATCAACGAAGGCTCGACCTTGCGCCTTGAAGTCGAGCAGGAGGTGTCGGACATCGCGCCGTCGGTCTCCGGTGTGGACTCCTCGGACCTGATCACCAACAAGCGCGCCTTGAAGAGCACGATCCTGGCGGACGATGGCGAGATCATCGTGATCGGCGGCCTGATCCGCGACAGTGTCCGCAGCCAGCAAAGCGGTGTGCCGCTGCTGCGCAGCATTCCCTACTTGGGCGCGTTGTTTCGCTGGAACCGCGACACCCAGACCAAAAGCAACTTGATGGTGTTCCTGCGCCCGACCATCGTGCGCAGCAGCGAAGACCTGGCCGATGTGAGCCGGCAACGCTACGACGCGCTCCGGGAGTTGAGCAAACCTGGCTCGCGGAAAAACAATTCGCTGCTGCTGCCCCGGGACGCCCGCCAGTTGTTCGAATCGTCTGCGCAGGAGCCGGTGGTCGACCTGCTTGCACCGCAGCCGGAGGGCCTGTGAGCGAGCCGTTGCCCTTTGGTTTCGCCAGGCGCCTGGGCGTGCTGCTGGAAGGCGCGGGGCCGACCTTGAGCCTGGCGATGCGCAGCGACACGCCCCTGACTGCCGTGGCTGAAGTCCGGCGCCTGTGTGGGCGGGATCTACCTGTACAGGTCCTGGCGCCGGCGCAGTTCGCCGCGCGCCTGGCCAGCGTCTATCGCCAGGGCCAAAGCGCTGCCGAGCAGGTAGCCCAAGGCCTGGACGAGGAACTGGACCTGCTCAGCCTGGCCGACCAGATGCCGCAGACCACCGACCTGTTGGAGCAGCAGGGTGATGCGCCGATCATTCGCCTGATCAATGCGCTGCTCAGCGAGGCGGTCCGCGAGCACGCCTCGGATGTGCACCTGGAAACATTCGAGCAATACCTGTCGGTGCGTATGCGCATCGACGGGCAGTTACAGGAAATGCTGCGCCCGCGCCGGGAACTGGCGAACCTGCTGGTGTCGCGGATCAAGGTCATGGCGCGCCTGGACATCGCCGAAAAACGCGTGCCCCAGGACGGCCGGATGGCGTTGCGCCTGGCCGGGCACGAGGTCGATGTGCGGGTCTCGACCCTGCCTTCGGCCCATGGCGAGCGGGTGGTGTTGCGCCTGCTCGACAAGCAGGCCGGGCGCCTGGATCTGCAACGCCTGGGCCTGCCCGACGACACCCTGGCGAGCCTGCGCCAGTTGCTCGGCAAGCCCCACGGCATCGTGTTGGTCACCGGGCCCACGGGGTCGGGGAAGACCACCAGCCTGTACGCGGCGCTGAGCAGCATCAACGACCAGAGCCGCAACATCCTCACGGTCGAAGACCCCATCGAATATCACCTGCCGGGTATCGGCCAGATGCCGGTCAACCCGAAAGTCGACATGACCTTCGCCCGCGGCTTGCGGGCCATATTGCGCCAGGACCCGGACGTGGTGATGGTCGGCGAAATACGCGACCGCGAGACCGCCGAAATCGCCGTCCAGGCGTCGCTGACCGGGCACCTGGTGCTCTCGACCCTGCACACCAACACCGCCGTCGGCGCGGTCACGCGGCTGGTGGACATGGGCGTGGATGCGTATCTGCTGGCGTCGTCCCTGGCCGGCATCGTCGCCCAGCGTTTGTTGCGCTGTCTGTGCCCCTCCTGCAAAGCCCCTTATGTGGCCGACGCCGCCACGTGTCGGCGCCTGGGCCTCGACGCCGATGCCGCGCCCAAGTTGTTCAAGGCCCAGGGCTGCGAGCGATGCCAGAAAGGCTATCGCGGGCGCTTCGGCATCTATGAGCTGGTGCATGTCAACGCCGCCCTGTCGCAGTTGATTCACCAGGGCGCCACCGAGCAGGCGCTAGCCGCCGAGGCCCGCAAGACCTCCCGGAGCCTGTTCCAGGACGGTCGCCAGCGCGTGCTGGAAGGCCTGACCAGTGTCGACGAACTGCTGCGCATTACCCAGGAGGATTAGCGCCATGCCGACCTTCGATTATCGGGCCGAAAACCCCCAGGGCCGACGCTGCAAGGGCCGCGTGGAAGCCGACAGCCCCCGCCATGCTCGCCAATTGTTGCGCGAGCGTGGCTTGCTGCCCAGCGAGCTGGCGCAAGCCAAGGAACAGCGGGTCCTGGGCGGACGCCATGCCGGGGGGCGTTTGGGGCCGGCGGATCTGGCGTTGCTGACGTTGCAGCTGTCCACCTTGATCCAGGCCGGCCTGCCCCTTGAGGAGTCCCTGGGGGCGGTGGCGCAACAGAGCCAGAAACGCCGCGTTGCCCACCTGCTGGCGGCGGTGCGCAGCCGGGTGATGGAAGGCCACGCGCTGGCAACGGCACTGAGGGCTTTCCCTCAAGCGTTCCCTGAACTGTTCTGCGCCACGGTCGCGGCGGGCGAGCAGTCGGGTCACCTGGGCCAGGTGTTGGAGCAACTGGCGAGCTACACCCAGGCGCGCCAGGCCTCGCGCCAGCGTATTCAACTGGCGTTGGTGTACCCGCTGATCCTGATGCTGGCCTGTGTCGCGATTGTCGCGTTCCTGCTCGGTTATGTGGTGCCGGATGTGGTGAAGATTTTCATCGACAGCGGTCAGCCGTTGCCCTGGCTGACCCAGGCGCTGATCGCCGTGAGCGACGGCTTGCGCCGCCATGGCCTGGTGCTGCTCGGTGCCCTGGCCGGGCTGTTCGGGTTGTGGCGCTGGAGCCTGCGCCAACCGGCGTGGCGCCTGCGCTGGCATCGCTTGTTGCTGCGGCTGCCGCTGCTGGGCGAGGTGCTGCGGGCGATGGAGGCGGCGCGATTCGCCAGCACCTTGGCGATCCTGAGCAAAAGCGCGGTGCCGCTGGTGGAGGCCTTGCACATCGCCGCCCAGGTGATCGGCAACCTGACGATCCGCGCCCGCATGGCGGACGTTGCACGTTCGGTACGTGAGGGCGGGACCCTGACCCGTGGCCTGGAGCAGGGCGGTGATATTCCGCCGCTGATGCTGCACATGATCGCCAGCGGCGAACGGGCCGGCGAACTCGACAACATGCTGGCCCGGGCCGCCGAACAACAGGAAGCCAGCCTCGCGGCGCGCATCGCGTTGGTGGTGAGCCTTTTCGAACCGGCCATGTTGGTGCTGATGGGTGGCGTCGTGCTGCTGATCGTCATGGCCATCCTCCTCCCCATCCTTAGCCTCAACCAATTGGTGAACTGACCGATGAAACTCCAAAGCAAGCGACCCGCACGCCAGCAACAACGCGGTTTTACCCTGATCGAAATCATGGTGGTGGTGGTCATCATTGGCGTACTGGGCGCTATCGTCGTGCCGCAGTTCATGAGCCGACCCGACCAGGCCAAGGTCACGGCCGCCCGCACCGATATCCAGGCGATCGCCACGGCCCTGGAAATGTACCGCCTCGACAACTTCCAGTACCCCTCGACCCAACAAGGCCTGGAGGCGTTGAGCAAACGCCCGTCCGGTACCCCCGCGGCCAGGAACTGGAATCCCCAGGGTTATCTGAAAAGCTTGCCGGTCGACCCTTGGGGCACGCCCTACCAGTACCTCAACCCCGGACACAAATCCCTCGATGGCGGCTATGACCTCTACTCCCTGGGCGCCGATGGCGTGTCGGGTGGTGAAGGGATGGCGGCCGACATCGGCAATTGGGCCGAGTGAACATGCCGCGCCGTTGCCGGGGCTTCACCTTGTTGGAGCTGATGGTCGTTATCGTCTTGATCGGCGTCCTGGGGGGCATGGTCCGCTTCGCCACCGGGCCGGGCCCGGCGCGTGAAGCCCGCCAGCAAGCCCGGGACTTCGTTGCGCTGGTGCAGCAGTTGCGCGAGCGGGCGGTGCTGGACGGGCAGGAATATGGTGTGCACGTGCAGCCCGGCGGTTATCAGGCGTTGCGACTCGACGTCCAGGGTTGGACGGTCGTGTCGATGCCGCATCGATTGCCCGAGGGCTTGACGCTCGGGTTGGAGCTGGACGGTCATGTCCTATCGCTCGATGCCATTCACGGCTCACCCCAGTTGCTGATGCTCAGCAGTGACGAGATCAGTCCGTTCAAGCTGTTCATCAACGTCGCAGGGCAAGCGGTTGCCCGGGTGTCGAGCGATGGCCTGGCGGAGCCGCTGATCGATGAGTAACGCGCGCAGGCAGGCCGCCGGTTGCCAGGGTTTCACGCTGTTGGAAGTCATGATCGCCCTGGCGATTTTCGCGACGCTGGCGGCGGCCGTACTCTCGGCCAGCCAGTTCGTGCTCACGCAAAGCGTCACACTTGAGGACCGTCTGTTCGGCGCCTGGCTGGCGGACAATCAACTGAGCGAACTGCGCCTGGAAGTCATCACGTCGCCCGGACAACAGCGACTGAACCGGCACCTGGATCGCCGCGCTTGGGTCTTGCAACAGCGTATCGCCCCGGCCCGTGATGGACGACTGTTGCAGGTCGAGATCCAGGTCAGCCGCGACGACAGCGCGGCCGTCGCGCACCGCACCATCGGCTGGATCCGCAGCCATCATGAATAGGCAAGCGGGTTTCACCTTGCTGGAGCTGGTCATCGCCATCGCCATTTTTGCCTTGCTCGGCCTGGCCAGTTGGCGGTTGTTCGATGGGGTCGTGCGGACCCAGCAGGGAGTCGCTCAACATGAGCGCGACATCAGGGCCTTGCAGCGCGCTGTCGGCGTGATCGAACGGGATGTGTGGCAGGCGGTTGCCGACTCGGTCGTACTCGCGCCCGGGCATTTGCAGTTGCAGCGCAGCCATTGGCGCAACCCACTGGACCAGCCTCGCAGCGAACGGCAAACAGTGAGCTATCAGCTCAAGGGCGGCGCGTTATGGCGCGAGAGTGTCGGCGAAGGCATGACGCTTGTGCAGCGGCAGATATTGCTCGACGACGTCCGCAGCCTGAGCTGGCGCGTGTTCGACCGGAAACGGGGCTGGCGCGGTGAAACCGAGAGCGGTACCGCGCCGTTGGCGTTGGAGTTGAGCGTGTCTGCGGGGCGTTTCGAACAGGTCCGCCGGGTGCTGCTGTTGCCGGAGGCGTTGCCATGAAGCGCCAACGCGGCGTGGCGCTGATCAGCGTGCTGCTGGTGTTGAGCCTGGCATTGCTGCTGGTCGGTGGGCTGTTGCGCAGCCATCGCCTGCTGTTGCATAGCAGCGCGCAGCAACTGCAACAGGTCCAGTTGCGGCAATTGGGATTGGCTGGGGAAGACTGGGCGCGGGTGGTGTTGGAAAGCAGTGGGATAACGCCGTCCGGGCCCGTTGACCTGAGCCAGGGTTGGGCCCGGCTCGGGCCTGCCATGGAAATGGACGGCGCCGCGCTGCACATCGGTATCGAGGATTTGTCTGGGCGCCTGAATCTCAATGGGCTGCTGGCCCAGGGGCAAATCGATCAGGTCAGCCTCGGTCGCTGGACCCGCTTGCTGGCCTCGCTGGATCTGCCGCCGCTGTCGTTGCCCCAGGTCGGACCGATACAGGAGTTGAGTCAACTGCGCCTGTTGCCGGGCATCGATGGCCCGACGCTACAGCGCCTGGAGCCCTGGGTGGCGTTGCTGCCCAAGGACGCGCGGATGAACATCAATACCGCCCCGCAGCGCGTGCTGATGACCCTCGATGGCATGGAGGCTGGGGCCGCCCAGGCGTTGGTCAACCAGCGTCGCCACGCGCCATACCCCAGCGTGCAGGCGTTTACCAACGACCCGTTGCTGTCCGGCGTGGGCTTCAGCAGCCATGGGTTGGGGGTGGGCAGTCGCTGGTTTCGAATCACCGTGAGCGTGATCCATGCCGACAGCCGTCTGCGCCTGGCCTCGGATATCGAGCGTGATTCTGTCAGCGGGCGCTGGACGGTTCGTCAGCGACGTTTCTTACCCTTCAGTCCCAGTGAGCTTCCTTGATGAAAACCTGGCTTTACCTGACCGCCGAGGGCCTGTCCGCACCTTGTGCCAACTGGCCGTGCTGCGTGTGGTCGCCCAGCGGCGAGCGTCGTCGCCTGCCGTTGCACGAGGCGGCCGGCGAGTTGAGCGGCCGGCCCGTCGATGTGCTGTTGCCGATGGAAATGTGCAGTTGGTTGCGCAGCGATCCGTGGCCCTCCCGACGCCAGCCCCGGCCCCAGGCCCTGGCATTCGCCATCGAAGAACAACTGAGTGAAAACCTGGAGGCGCTGCACATCAGCGTCGGCCCGCGGGACCGTCAGCACCGCTATCCGCTGATGGTGACGGAGCGCGCCCGGTTCCAGGCGCTGCTGGCGCTGCTCGTCGAGCAAGGCATCGACACGCGGGCGGTGCATGTCGATGCCGACCTGCTTGCCGAGGACCAGGCATTGGGCGTGCGTTGGTTCGGGCGCTGGTTGTTGGGCGCAGGGCTGCCGGCACGGCTGGCGTTGTCGGCACGGGCCCTGGCGGCGCTCAAGCCCGGCCTGCCCGAGGACATTCACTGGCTGGACGAAGAGCGCGATTGCCCTGGCATCGATGAATGGCTGCTGAGCGCGGGTGGACGCCCCATCGACCTGTTGCAAGGTGAGTTCCGTCGACGTGGTCGACCGCTGCCATGGCGTGGTGTTTCGGCGGTGGCACTGGGCATGTTGGTGCTCACCTGGGCCTTCGGCGACGCCCGCATACGTTTTCTTGAACGCGAAACCCGGCTTTTGTATGCCCAAAGTGAGCAGCGGTTCAGGTCGCTGTATCCCGGGCAGGAGCGGATTGTCGACCTGGCGGTGCAGTTCCAGGCATTGCAGAGTCGGCGCGGGCAAAGCCACGACACTCAGGTCGCGCGCCTGACCCGTCTGACCGAGCAGGTCATTGGCGCCAGCAACGTCGAGGTGCAGCGTATCGATTTTCGTGAAGGCGAAGGCTGGAAGATCCAGCTGACGGCGAACAGTTTCGTCGAGCTTGAACAACTGCGTGAACGTGGGCAGCAAAACGGCTTGCCCGTCACCCTGGGCAGCGCGAGCAAACAGAACAATCGGGTGCAGGCCATCCTCACACTGGAGAACAGTTGATGAATGTCGATCGTTGGCGGGTCTTGAAACAGACGTGGGGAAGCCTGTCGCGCCGAGAACAAGGGCTGTTGCTGGGGCTTGCCGGGGCGTTGTCGGTGGCGCTGGCCTACACCGCGATTTGGCAACCGACCTGGCAACGACGGGAAGTTGCCGAACGCCAGTATCAGCAACAGGCCGAGCTGAACGCCCGGATCCAGCGTGCCGAACCCACCCGGGACATGACTGGCGCCACGCGGCCCTTGTCGGTGCGCGTCAATGAAAGTGCGACAGCGGCGGGGTTGGACATGGCGCAAATGGAGGTCGACGGCGACTCGTTGCGACTCGCCGTCAGTGGTGAGGCGAGTGCGTTGCTTCATTGGTTGGATCAACAGGAACGAGAGGGCGCGGTGCTGCGGTCGCTGACGTTGGAAGTGGAGAATGGTGTGTTGGGCGCGCGAGTGGTTTTGCGCCAATGACACACGGCAGTTTTGATCAGGGCACGAGTGGCCTTTGTGGCGAGGGAGCTTGCTCCCGCTCGGCTGCGCAGCAGTCGTAAACGGGTTTACAGGGTTTACCTGTTGCACCGCGGTGGCTGGTTTTGGGGCGGCTGCGCCACCCAGCGGGAGCAAGCTCCCTCGCCACAAAGTGTCCACTTTGTTTCCAATGTGGATAGCGATGGCTAGACCTGCACATTCCCCGGCAACAACGGCAATTTCGCCAGCTTCACCGCCACCCACAACGCAATCACCAGCAAGCCACCGATGAACAGGCCGATCCCGTTCCAGCCGCCCAGGTGCCAGGCCACGCCGCCGGCCGTGCCCGCCACGCTGGATCCGGCGTAGTAGCTGAACAGATAAAGCGACGAAGCCTGGCCCTTGGCCCTGAGGGCGCGGCGGCCGATCCAACTGCTGGCGACCGAATGGGCGCCGAAGAAACCGAAGGTGAACACCAACATGCCCAGGACCACCAGCCACAGCGGGGTGGCCATGGTCAGCACGAGGCCGGCCAGCATCAGCGCGATGGTCGCCCAGAGCATTTTGCGGCGACCGAGTCTGTCCGCCAGTGCGCCGACTTTGGCCGAGCTGTAGATGCCCGACAGGTACACCACCGACAGCAACCCGACGAAGGCCTGGTCCAGATGATAAGGCTCGGCCAGCAGGCGGTAGCCGATGTAGTTGAACAGCGTCACGAACGCGCCCATCAGCACGAAGGCTTCGAGAAACAGCAGCGGCAACCCGGCATCGCGAAAGTGCAGGGTGAAACCGTCCAGCAGACTGCGCGGGTGCAGCGAACGGGGACGGAAGTTGCGTGACTCGGGAAGAATTCGCCAGAACACCGCCGCCGCGATCAACGCCAGGCCGCCAATCACCAGCATCGCGGTGTGCCAACTGACGAAGTCGATCAAGACCCCGGTGATCAGGCGCCCGCACATGCCGCCGATGGCGTTGCCAGCGATATACAGCCCCATCGCCAGGCCGATGTGCTTGGGATGAATCTCTTCGCTCAGATACGTCATCGCGACCGCCGCCAACCCGCTCAACGACAGCCCGACCAAGGCGCGCAGCAGCAGGACGCCTTGCCAGGTCGGCATCATGGCGCTGGCGATCGTGCACACTGACGCGGCGAACAGTGCCGTGACCATCACCGATTTGCGGCCGATGCGGTCGGAAATCGGGCCGGTGATCAACAGGCCGATGGCAAGCAGGCCGGTCGCCACCGACAGGATCAGGCTGCTCTGCGCCGCGTTGATGGAAAACTCCCTGGACAACAGCGGCATCATCGGTTGCACGCAATACAGCAGGGCAAAGGTCGCAAAGCCACCGCAGAACAGCGCCAGCACCGTGCGCATGAACATCGGCGTGCCCTTCTCGATGTAGATGTCCTTGAGTTCGGCGACGACATCGTCCTGCGCACGCGGCGGGATTTCATGGGCCAATGGAGCGACAGCAGTTTTCACGGTGGACCTCGCAAGGACACGATCAGGCAGGCAATGAAAAAAGCATATAGCTGGCTAATGTTTCTATCCAATATATTATTCGACCTGTTTAAGACGTTTGACGACCTATTGGATGGCCCATGGAACTGCGTCACTTGCGTTACTTCATCGCCGTTGCCGAAGAGCTGCATTTCGGCCGCGCCGCGCTGGCCCTGGGCATCTCCCAGCCGCCGTTGAGCCAGCAGATCCAGGCACTGGAACAGGAGATTGGCGCACGGTTGTTCGAGCGCACCAATCGTCGAGTCGAACTGAGCGAGGCCGGGCGGCTGTTCCTTGAAGAAGCACGACGGGTGTTGGTCCAGGTCGATAAGGCCGCCGACGTGGCTCGCCGTGCCCAACTGGGGGAATTGGGCGAGCTGAAAATCGGCTTTACCTCCTCGGCGCCGTTCAACTCGACCATTCCCCAGGCGATCTTCTCGTTCCGTCAGCGCTTCCCGGCGGTGCACCTTAACCTGCGGGAAATGAGCAGCACCCAAGTGGCCGACGCACTGCTGGATGAGGCGATCGAGGTCGGCATCATGCGGCCCTTGCCGCTGCCCGACGCCCTGAGGGAAATCGAACTCAGCCGCGAACCCCTGGTGGCCGTGCTCAGCGCCAAGCATCCCCTGGCCCAGGGCGATGAAAAGGGCCTGTTCCTCTCGGCGTTGGCTCAGGAACCGTTCGTGTTTTTCCCGCGCAGCTACGGCAGCGGCCTCTACGCGCAATTGCTGAGCCTGGCCCGCGACGCCGGCTTCAGCCCGCACTTCGCCCAGGAAGCCGGTGAGGCCATGACCATCATCGGCCTGGTCGCGGCAGGGCTAGGGGTCTCGGTATTGCCGGCGTCCTACCAACGCATGCGCATCGATGGCGTGGTCTATCGACCGCTGCTCGACCCGGCGGCGGTCTCGGCCGTGTGGCTGGTGCAGCGCAAGGACCAGCGTTCGCCGATGGCGAAGGCGTTTGTGGATTTATTGACGCAAGGCACTGGCTGTTGATCCCCAGCCACTCGACCTCGATTCGATCGACCTAGCCTTCCCAGACCGTCGCGGGCTTATTGCCGTGGTAATCATAAAAGCCCTGGAGTGTCCACGTGTCGCCCTTGCGTTCGAACGCGGCGCGCCATGCGCCTTTGCCACCGCCGGGGGACAGTTGGGCCATGGTGTACCAGTAGTACCGATAGATTCGCTTGGTGGTTATCCTGCCGGCGCGGATATCTGCCAGGATTTCCCCGACCTTGGCTTCAGCCTCCTTGGGAAAGCTGGCGTATGCCATCTGTGTTTCGGCCAATG
>NZ_JACNDD010000055.1:0-41182 GCF_017351395.1 Pseudomonas sp. FW305-28 | reverse complement strand
CTGAACTGGCCTAATAATTCCGGACACCTCTTAAGGGCGATATGATTTCGCCAACTTGGAGGTTCCATGAACGAAAGAAAGGTCTATACCCGCGAGTTCAAGCTGCATGCTGCCAGCATGGTGCTTGATGATAACTGCCCGGTACCAGAAGTTTGTGCATCTCTGGACATCGGACCCACCGCTTTACGGCGCTGGGTTGATCAGGTTCGTAAGGAACGCGAGGGCCAGCCAGTTAAAGGCACCAAGGCGATTACTGACGATCAGCGCCAGATCCAGGAGCTAAAAGCCAAGATCAAGCGCATGGAGATGGAAGCTGAAATCCTAAAAAAGGCTACCGCTCTCTTGATGTCGGATCCCGATCGTTTCCGATGATCGCAGAGCTAAGAGAGTCATTTCCGACGGCCGTGGTGTGTCGTGTTTTCGGCGTGAAGCGCAGCAGCTTTTATGAGTGGATTCAGCGGCGATCCAAGCCGCGGATCAGACGTGAAGAACTCAGGCTGAAAGTCGTTGAACTGCACAGTGAAAGTCGCGAAGCCATGGGCTCCAGGATGATCAGCAAGGGCCTGAAATCGCAAAATATTGCAGCGGGAAGAAGCCTGGTCAGAGCGCTGATGAGGGAAGCCAACATTGTCAGTAAACAACGCCAGCCGCATCCATTTAGATCCAAAGGCGTGGAGGCATTTGTCGCGCCTAATCGGCTCAAACGCAACTTCAAACCGACTGCAATCGATCAGGTTTGGTGTGGCGACGTTACCAGCCTGATGGTGGGTAAACGCTGGATTCATCTGGCCATCGTGATCGATTTGTTTGCTCGCAGGGTTATTGGTTGGGCTTTTTCTCTGGTTAATGAGGCCAACCTAGTCAGCAAAGCGCTACGCATGGCGACAGCTGTACGAACGTGTCCTCCAGGGCTGATGTTTCACTCAGACCAAGGATGTCAGTACACCAGTCGCAAGTTTCAAGAAGAACTGACCCGCCACGGCATTGTGCAAAGCATGAGTCATCGGGGACAGTGCTGGGACAACGCTCCAATAGAGCGTTTTTTCGGCACACTGAAGTCAGAGTGGGTACCTCGCAACGGCTACAGCCTGATCGAGGAGGCAAAAACGGACATGGTGCGTTTCTTCATGTACTACAACCGCACCAGGCTCCACAGCTACAACAACTACCTGTCGCCAATAGCCATGGAGCAAAAAGCGGCATAAACACCGTAATCGGTGTCCGGGATTACTTGACCAGTTCAGCCTGCTCGCGATAGCGTCAGTTCAGCCACCATGAAGTGACTGGCACTACGCCTTCGCGAGCAAGCCCGCTCCCACAAGGGATTGGCGCTGGAACGCCGATATTGCGAACACCCCAAACAACTGTGGGAGCGAGCTTGCTCGCGATAGCGTCAGTTCAGCCACCATGAAGTGACTGACACTACGCCTTCGCGAGCAAGCCCGCTCCCACAGGGTCAATGCAGGGTTTCAGAGTTCGCCGAGGGCTTCGATCAGGGCCTGGTTCTGCTCCGGTGTGCCAATGCTGATCCGCAGGAACTGGGCAATCCGCTCCTGCTTGAAGTGCCGCACGATCACCCCCTGCTCCCGCAGTTTCGCCGCCAAGCCCGCCGCATCGTGCCGGGGGTGGCGGGCGAAGATGAAGTTGGCCGCCGAGGGCAGCACTTCAAAGCCCTTGGCTTCCAATTGGGTCACGACCCATTCACGGTGCTCGATGACTAACCGGCAGGTCCGGTCGAAATGCTCGCGATCATCGAACGCCGCCGCGCCGCCGACGTTCGCCAGGCGATCCAGCGGGTAGGAGTTGAAGCTGTTCTTGATCCGCTCCAGCGCTTCGATCAGGTCCGGATGCCCCACCGCCAGGCCCACGCGCAGCCCCGCCAGCGAGCGGGATTTGGACAATGTCTGGGTCACCAGCAGGTTCGGATAACGATCCACCAGGCTGATGGCCGTCTCGCCGCCGAAGTCGATGTAGGCCTCGTCGACCACCACCACCGAATCCGGGCTGGCCTTGAGGATCCGCTCGACCGCGTCCAGCGCCAGCAGGCAGCCGGTGGGCGCGTTCGGGTTGGGGAAAATGATCCCGCCGTTGGGCTTGGCATAGTCCGCCGGATCGATCCGGAATTGTTCATCCAGCGGCACGGCGTCGAACGGGATGCCGTACAACCCGCAATACACCGGATAGAAGCTGTAGCTGATGTCCGGGAACAACAGCGGCTGGTCATGTTGCAACAAGCCGTGAAAAATGTGCGCCAGCACTTCATCCGAGCCATTACCCAGGAACACCTGGTTGCTCTGCACGCCGTAGTAGCGGGCCACGGCGCCTTTGAGCAGGTCACTGTTGGGGTCCGGATACAGGCGCAGATTGTCGTTCAGTTCGTTCTGCATCGCCGCCAGGGCCTTGGGCGATGGGCCGTAGGGGTTCTCGTTGGTGTTGAGCTTGACCAACCGGGTCAGCTTCGGTTGCTCGCCCGGCACGTAGGGCACCAGGTTCTTGACGAACGGGCTCCAGAATTTACTCATTTCAGTTCCCCTGCCCTTCAACGGATTGCTCATCAAGAATACGGTACTCGGCGCTGCGGGCGTGGGCGCTCAGCGATTCGCCACGGGCCAGCACCGAGGCGGTCTTGCCCAGCTCGGAAGCACCCTGCTCGGAGCAGAAGATGATCGACGAACGCTTCTGGAAGTCATACACCCCCAGTGGCGACGAAAAGCGGGCGGTGCCGGAAGTCGGCAACACGTGGTTGGGCCCCGCGCAATAATCGCCCAGTGCCTCGCTGGTGTGGCGGCCCATGAAGATCGCGCCGGCGTGGCGGATCTGTGGCAGCCAGGCTTGCGGATCGGCAACGGACAATTCCAGGTGTTCCGGCGCGATGCGGTTGGCGACCTCGATGGCCTGCGCCATGTCATCGACCTTGATCAGTGCCCCACGGCCGTTGATCGAGGTGTTGATGATCTCGGCGCGGTCCATGGTCGGCAGCAGCTTGTCGATGCTGGCGGCGACCTTGTCGAGGAACTCGGCGTCCGGGCTGACCAGGATCGCCTGGGCGTCTTCGTCGTGCTCGGCCTGGGAAAACAGGTCCATGGCGATCCAGTCCGGATCGGTCTGGCCGTCGCACACCACGAGGATTTCCGAAGGGCCCGCGATCATGTCGATGCCGACCTGGCCAAACACGTGACGCTTGGCGGTGGCGACATAGATATTGCCCGGCCCGACCACCTTGTCCACCCGTGGCACGCTTTCGGTGCCATAGGCCAGCGCAGCCACGGCCTGGGCGCCGCCGATCGTGAATACCCGGTCCACCCCGGCAATGCAGGCCGCGGCCAGCACCAGCTCGTTGATTTCACCCCGCGGGGTCGGGACGACCATGACCACTTCGGTCACGCCGGCGACCTTGGCCGGGATGGCGTTCATCAGCACCGAGGATGGATACGACGCCTTGCCGCCCGGCACGTACAGGCCGGCGCGGTCCAGCGGCGTGACTTTCTGGCCCAGCACCGTGCCGTCGGCTTCGGTGTAGCGCCAGGAGTCCTGTTTCTGCCTTTCGTGATAATCACGTACCCGCGACGCGGCTTTTTCCAGGGCTTCGCGCTGGGGCACGGTGATCCGGGTCAGGGCCAGTTCCAGGCGCTCGCGCGGCAGGATCAGGTCGGCCATGGACGCCACTTGCAGGCCGTCGAATTTCTGGGTGAATTCCACCAGTGCCGCATCGCCACGCTCGCGCACCGCCTTGATGATCTCCAGCACCCGCTGATTGACCGAGTCGTCAGACACGCTTTCCCAGCTCAGCAGATGATCCAGATGATGTGCGAAATCCGGATCGGCAGCGTTGAGTCGGCGAATCGAAGTGGGAGCGGTCATAGCGAGGGCCTCATTAATGGCAAATGCTCAGGCGCCCTAAGCTACCAGTCCATTCGCGTGGGCACCTGAGAAAATTGGCTATGACACGGATAGACGGGCGCGACTCAAGGTCGCGCAGGTGAATCAGCCGCGGTGTCGCGATTCCACTGCCTTGCGCAGGGTATCGATCAGAGCCTGGATACGAGCATGCTGCATTTTCATCGACGCCTTGTTGACGATCAGCCGGGAGGTGATGTCAGCAATGAAATCCTGGGGTTCCAGACCGTTGGCCCGCAGGGTGTTGCCGGTGTCGACCACGTCGATGATCTTGTCCGCCAGGCCGATCAGCGGCGCCAGCTCCATCGAACCGTACAGCTTGATGATGTCGACCTGACGGCCCTGCTCGGCATAATAACGCTTGGCAATGTTGACGAACTTGGTCGCCACGCGCAAACGCCCCTTGGGCTCCGGCGCGCCGACTTTACCGGCGGTCATCAGCTTGCAACGGGCGATCCGCAGGTCCAGGGGCTCGTACAGGCCCTGGCCGCCGTATTCCATCAGCACGTCCTTGCCGGCAACGCCCAGGTCGGCGGCACCGTGTTCCACATAGGTCGGCACATCGGTGGCACGCACGATCAGCAAGCGCACGTCGGCCTGGGTCGTGGGGATGATCAGCTTGCGGCTCTTGTCCGGATTCTCGGTCGGCACGATGCCCGCTTCAGCCAGAAGCGGCAGGGTGTCGTCAAGGATGCGGCCCTTGGACAGTGCGATGGTCAACATGGGAAACGTCAGTCCTTATCAAGGTACTCATGCCCGGTCGCAAGCGGCGCCGGACACACATCGAGGGCGCAAACACCCTCGATCTGAAACGAAATCAACGGACGCGTCCCTGCGCCCATGCAGCCGGAACTAGCCCGGCACGCGTCGGATCTTGGCGCCGAGCATCTGCAGTTTTTCTTCGATGCACTCGTAGCCACGGTCGATGTGGTAGATACGATCGATCAGGGTATCGCCTTCGGCAACCAGGGCCGAGATGACCAGGCTGGCCGACGCCCGCAGGTCGGTGGCCATGACTGGCGCGCCCTTGAGCTTCTCGGTGCCAGTGACGATGGCCGTGTTGCCTTCGACCTGGATCTTGGCGCCCATGCGGTGCAGTTCGTAGACGTGCATGAAGCGGTTTTCGAAGATCGTCTCGATGACCGCGCCCGTGCCTTCGGCAATGGCGTTGAGGGAGATGAACTGCGCCTGCATGTCGGTCGGGAACGCCGGGTATGGAGCGGTCCGCACGTTGACAGCCTTGGGCCGCTTGCCGTGCATGTTCACTTCGATCCAGTCTTCGCCGCAGGTGACTTCGGCACCGGCTTCCTTGAGCTTCTCCAGGACGGCTTCGAGGATGGTCGGATCGGTGTCCTTGACCTTGACGCGGCCACCGGTGACAGCAGCGGCCACCAGGTAGGTACCGGTTTCGATCCGATCCGGCATCACCTTGTAGGTGGCCGAATGCAGGCGCTCGACGCCATCGATGGTGATGGTGTCAGTGCCGGCACCGCTGATCTTGGCGCCCATGGCGATCAGGAAGTTCGCCAGGTCGACCACTTCAGGTTCGCGGGCAGCGTTTTGCAGCACGCTGCGGCCCTTGGCCAGTGCGGCGGCCATCATGATGTTCTCGGTACCGGTCACGCTCACGGTATCGAAGAAGAAGTGCGCGCCGCGCAAGCCGCCTTCCGGCGCCTTGGCCTTGATGTAGCCACCTTCGACGTCGATCACCGCGCCCATGGCTTCCAGGCCGCGGATGTGCAGGTCCACCGGACGCGAGCCGATGGCGCAGCCGCCAGGCAAGGCGACTTCGGCTTCACCGAAACGGGCGACCATCGGGCCCAGTACCAGGATCGACGCACGCATGGTTTTCACCAGCTCGTACGGAGCGATCAGGGTCTTGATGGTGCGTGGGTCGATCTCGACGCTGAGCTTCTCGTCGATCACCGGCTCGATACCCATGCGGCCGAACAGCTCGATCATCGTGGTGATGTCGTGCAGGTGCGGCAGGTTGGCCACGGTCACAGGACCATCGCACAGCAGGGTTGCGGCCAGGATTGGCAGGGCAGAGTTCTTTGCCCCGGAGATACGGATTTCGCCATCAAGACGAACGCCGCCGGTAATAATCAGTTTATCCATAAGAATCTCGAGGCCCTTGGGCTCAGGTGCGCTCGGCCCAGGCCGCGCTGCTGAAAAATTTCATCGTGACCGCGTGGATGCTGCCATCGGCAATCCATGGGTTCAAATGGGCATAGATGCTCTGCTGACGCTTCACTGGGCTCAATGCCGCCAGTTCATCGCTGATCACATTCAGCTGGAAGTTGCAGCCTTCGCCTTCAACTTCCACCTGCGTACCAGGCAGCTTTCCTTCAAGGAAGCTCTTCACTTCTACAGCCTGCATGCTCAACCTCAATCGGCGCCCTGTGCGCGCGGGTCGCACATCATACAAAAAAGCCCCGCGCCTGCGAACCCCGCGAAGCAGGACTCTGACGGGGGGACTTTTCCAACAATGTGGTCAGGAGTGCGCCAACAGCTCGGTCAGCTCGCTGACCTGGGCTATTTCGCGCATGTCTTCGGGCATCCCACGGATGCTCCACGTTTTGCCGGCCGCCTTGGCGTCCCGCATGAAGCACAGCAGCAGCGACAAGCCGACACTGCTGGACTTCTGCACCGCCGAGCAGTCAATGACCACCTCGGCGGCACCGACGGACTTGATCAGCGCCTGGCCCTGCTTGCGCAAGGCCGGGCCGGTGCGGTAGTCCAGCACGCCACTGAGCAGCAGCTCACCGGCGCCGCCCAGACGAACGGCCGACTCACTCACCGACTCGATCATTGTTCCTGCTTCTCTTTGGCTTCTTCGGTCACTTCCTTGGCCTTGGCGACTTCACCGGCCCAGCCGTCGATGGTCTTGTCCAGGTCGTTGCCATTGCGCTGCATCGCGTCGGCGAACTGATCGCGGAACAGCTTGCCAATGTTGATGCCGTTGATGATCACGTTGCGCACTTTCCACTCGCTGTTGATCTTCTCCAGCGTGTAGGACACAGGGTAGACCGCGCCATTGTTGCCCTTGACCTGCATGTCGACGCTGGTGCGGGTGCCGCTTTCGTCCTTGGCCGGGGAAACGGTGATGCCCTGGTTGTTGTATTCCAGCAAGGCGTTGCCATAGAACTGCATCAGGCTGCGCTTGAAGTTCTCCTGGAAGCGGGTCATCTGCGCCGGGGTTGCCTTGCGCGAGTACTTGACGGTCATGATGCTCTTGGAGATGCCATCGGCGTCCACCACAGGGCCGACGATGCCATTCAGCGCGTCATAGAACGCGCTGGGGTCCTGCTTGTATTTCTCTTTATTGGCGGCAAGGTCCGCCAACAACCGGGTGGTCGTGTCCTGGATGATGTCATGGGCCGAAGGCGCGGCCACTGCGTTGGCCATCAACGGCAGCGCCGCGAGCAGCACCAACAGGCTACGTCGCAAGATAGAGATCATTCAAAAGCTCCTCATTTGGCGTCTTTGCTAACGGTATTGAGCAGGAATTTACCGATCAGGTCCTCGAGCACCAGGGACGACTGCGTGTCATGGATGACGCCGCCGTCCTTGAGCACGGTGTCTTCCCCTCCCACGCTGATGCCAATGTATTTCTCGCCCAGCAGCCCGGCCGTGAGGATAGATGCAGTGGAGTCAGTCGGCAGGTTGTCCACGCGCTTTTCCAGCTGCAGCGTCACCCGACCGGTGAAATCCTCGCGGTTCAGATCGATTGCCGTGACCTTGCCGATGGTCACACCGGCCATGGTCACCTTGGCTCTGACCGTCAAACCGGCGATATTGTCGAAGTTGGCATAAAGTTTATAAGTATCGGTGCTTGCCGTCGGCGCCAGGCCACTGACCCGCAAGGCCAGCAGCAGCAAAGCCAGGATGCCAGCCAGCAAGAAAAGGCCGACACCGATTTCCAGGGTGCGGTTTTGCATCAGAAATCTCCAAACATCAAGGCGGTCAGAATAAAGTCAAGGCCCAGGACCGCCAGCGAGGCGTACACCACGGTCTTGGTTGTGGCACGGCTGATCCCCTCTGAAGTGGGCTCACAGTCATAGCCTTGAAACACGGCGATCCAGGTCACGACGAACGCGAACACGGCACTTTTGATCACGCCATTGAGGACATCGTCGAGGAAGTCGACACTGTTTTGCATGTTCGACCAGTAGGACCCTTCATAGACCCCCAGCCAGTCGACGGCCACCCAGGAGCCGCCCCAGATCCCCACGACGCTGAAAATCATCGCCAGCACCGGCAGGGAAATGAAGCCGGCCCACAGGCGCGGGGCAATGATGTACTTGAGTGGGTCGACACCGATCATTTCCAGGCTGGACAACTGCTCGGTGGACTTCATGTTACCGATTTCAGCCGTCAGCGCCGAACCGGCTCGCCCGGCGAACAGCAGCGCCGTCACCACGGGGCCCAGCTCACGCAGCAGCGTCAGGGCGACCATCTGCCCCACCGCCTGCTCCGAACCGTAGCTGGACAAAATGCTGAAGCCCTGCAGCGCCAGCACCATACCGATGAAGATCCCGGAGACCACGATGATCACCAGGGACATCACGCCCACCGAGTGCAACTGCTTGACCAGCAGGCCAAAGCCGCCGCCTGTCGCGTTGCGACCGAGCAAGGCGTGCATCAGGAACAGCGAGGAACGGCCCAGCACCGCCACCACATCGATGCCGGAGCGACCGAACAGACGAATTCTTTCCAACAGTGATTTCTTGCGCATCAGCGCTTCCCCAGCAGATCGGTACGGTAATCCGTGGCCGGAAAATGGAACGCCACCGGCCCGTCCGGATCACCCTTCATGAATTGGCGAATACGCGGGTTGTCCGAATCCGCCAGTTCCTGCGGTGTGCCCTGCCCCAGCACCTGGCCATCGCCGACCACATAGATGTAGTCGGCAATGCTGGCGGTTTCGGCCAGGTCATGGGAGACCACGATACTGGTGATGCCCAGTGCATCGTTGAGCAGGCGGATCAGGCGCACGAGCACACCCATGGCGATCGGGTCCTGGCCGACGAAGGGTTCGTCGTACATGAGGATCTTCGGATCGAGGGCAATCGCCCGCGCCAGCGCGACCCGCCGCTTCATGCCGCCGGACAGCTCGTCGGGCATCAGGTCGATGGCGCCACGCAGCCCGACGGCCTGCAACTTGAGCAGGACGATGTCGCGGATCATCTCTTCCGGCAGGTCGGTATGGACCCGCAGCGGAAACGCCACGTTCTCGAACACATCGAGGTCGGTGAACAGCGCGCCGCTCTGGAACAGCACGCCCATGTGCTTGCGCGCATCGAACAGGTCGCTGCGAGACAATTGGGGAAGATTCTGGCCATTGACCCAGACTTCGCCGGCGCTGGGACGCAGCTGCGCGCCCATCAGCCGCAGCAGCGTGGTCTTGCCACACCCGGAGGGCCCCATGATGCCGGTGACCTTGCCCCGTGGTATGCGAATATCGATGTCATTGAAAATGCTGCGCGTCCCTCGCTTGAAGGACAGTCCCTTCAGCTCGACCGCGTAGGCGTTGTCGGCACTCATCTAAACTCCTTGCGATGCAGCCTCACATTCGAATGCCCTGGGCAGCCGACAAGCGCCGGCACCGCCGGGCACGCGAACCGGCGGCGAACTATATCACTGCAACAGCCAAGCGCCCAAGGCCAACGCCCCGCCCGTTAAGCCTGGCTTAAGGTAAAAGCCACATTTTATGTCAAACGTTGCGGCCCCTTGAACAAAGCATGACGAACTTACGTGAGGGAATTGTTCATTACCGCTATAATCGCCGCCTTTTCATCGGGCTATACGATTTCAGACATGAGCCAATCCAGCGACCTGATTCAATCGGCACAACGTACCATCCGCCTCGAGCTCGAAGCCGTGCAAGGCTTGCTGCCCCATATCGACGCTGATTTCGTACGCGCCTGCGAGATGATTCTGGCCAGCAAGGGCCGCGTCGTCGTGGTCGGCATGGGCAAGTCCGGGCACATCGGCAACAAGATCGCCGCCACCCTCGCCAGCACCGGCACCACGGCCTTTTTCGTCCATCCGGCCGAAGCCAGTCATGGCGACATGGGCATGATCACCCGGGACGACATCATCCTGGCCCTGTCCAACTCCGGCTCCACCAACGAGATCATCACCCTGCTGCCGCTGATCAAGCGCCTGGGCATCCAGTTGATCAGCGTGACCGGCAACCCCGACTCGCCGCTGGCCAAGGCCGCCGAAGTGAACCTCAATGTGCATGTCGAGCACGAGGCCTGCCCATTGAACCTGGCGCCAACCTCCTCCACCACCGCGGCCCTGGTCATGGGCGACGCCCTGGCCGTGGCGCTGCTGGAAGCCCGGGGCTTCACTGCGGAAGACTTCGCCTTTTCCCATCCCGGTGGCGCCCTCGGCCGTCGCCTGCTGCTGAAAGTCGAAAACGTGATGCACGCCGGCCAGGAACTGCCACAGGTCGTGCGCGGCACGCTGCTCAAGGACGCGCTCATGGAGATGACTCGCAAGGGCCTGGGCATGACGGTTATTCTCGAAGCCGACGGCAAGCTCGCCGGGATCTTCACCGACGGCGACCTGCGTCGCACCCTGGACCGCACCATCGACATCCACAGTGCGACCATCGAGCAAGTCATGACCCCCCACGGCAAGACCGCCCGCGCCGAGATGCTCGCCGCCGAGGCCCTGAAAATCATGGAAGACCACAAGATCAGCGCCCTGGTGGTCGTCGATGACGAAGACCGTCCGGTGGGCGCCCTGAACATGCACGATCTGCTGCGTGCGGGAGTCATGTAAATGAACACAGACCTGTTGCAACGTGGCAAAGCCATCAAGCTGGCCGTGTTCGATGTGGACGGCGTGCTGACCGACGGCCGCCTGTACTTCCTCGAAGACGGCAGCGAATTCAAGACTTTCAACACCCTCGACGGCCAAGGCATCAAGATGTTGATGGCCGCCGGCGTACAGACCGCTATCATCAGCGGCCGCAAGACCCCGGTGGTCGAACGGCGTGCGAAGAACCTCGGCATCCCGCACCTTTACCAGGGACGCGAAGACAAACTGGTGGTGCTGGACGAGCTTCTGGGTCAACTCAACCTAAGCTATGAACAGGTGGCCTACCTCGGTGACGACCTGCCAGACCTGCCGGTGATTCGCCGGGTCGGCCTGGGCATGGCGGTCGCCAACGCGGCCAGCTTCGTGCGCGAGCATGCCCACGGCATCACCACGGCGCGAGGTGGCGAAGGTGCTGCCCGCGAATTCTGTGAACTGATCCTGCGCGCCCAGGGCCGCCTCGAAGCGGCCAACGCCGCGTACCTGTGAGCCATTTATGCTGAGCAAAAAGATTCGCACCATTGTGGTGTTTGCCTGTATCGCGGCGATTTTCGCCGCGGTGGGCTATTGGAACATCAGCCCCGAACGGTTTCTCGACCAGCCTGCGGCCCAGGTCGAGGAACGGATCGACTGGTACGCGACCAACACCCATACCCTGCAGTACCTGCCCGACGGCAAAGTGCAGTATGAGATGACGTCCGACAAGGTTGACCACGTAAAGGCCACTGACATTACGCTGGTCACCAAGCCGGACCTGAACATGTTCCGCGGCACCGAATTCCCGTGGCACGTGCAGAGCGAGCACGCCGAAGTCAATTCCGGCGGCACCGAAGTGGAGCTGATCGACTCGGTACGCGTCGCCCGAACCGACGAGAAAAACCGCACGACCATCATCACCAGCACACGCATGACCGTGTTCCCACAGCAAGAATATGCGCAGACCGAGCAACCCGTTAGAATCGACGGCGCCGGGGGTGTATCGACCGGCACGGGCATGAAAGCGTATTTGAAGGAAAGCAGGATACACCTGCTATCGAACGTAAGAGGACAGTATGAAGCTCGCTAAAACCCTCCCTATTTTGCTCAGTCTGGGCGCAGCACTGGGAAGCGCGAGCGCCTGGGCTCTTCCCAACGACCGCGACCAGCCTATCCGCATCCAGGCCGACGACGCCCAACTCGACGACAAGAATGGCGTCGCCACCTATAAAGGCGACGTGATCATCACCCAGGGCTCGATGAAGGTCACCGGCAACACCGTGACCATCACCCGCACCCCGACCGGCGATATCGATGTGGTGACCTCGGTGGGCAACCTGGCCTATTTCGAGCAGCTGCAAACCGCGGGCGATACCAAGCCGGTACAGGGCTACGGGGTCACCATCCAATACCACGCCTCCCAGGACCGCGTGGTCCTGATCGACCGTGCCAAGGTCGTCGACAAGGACAACAACGTCACCCAGGGCGAGAAAATCGTCTACGACACCGTCAAGAAACTGGCCAGCGCCGGCCGCGCCACCGGCAGCAAAGTGACCGAGCAGCGTCCGCGGATCGACATGGTGATCCAGCCTAAAAAGAAAACCGAGCAGAAGGCCCAGTAATGGCAACTCTGAAAGCCCAGCACTTGGCCAAGAGCTACAAGGGCCGGCAAGTCGTGCGTGATGTCAGCCTGTCCATCGACAGCGGCCAGATCGTCGGCCTGCTCGGCCCCAATGGCGCGGGCAAGACCACCTGCTTCTATATGATCGTCGGCCTGGTCCAGGCCGATCAGGGTCGCGTGCTGATCGACGACCTGGATGTCAGCCACCAGCCGATGCACGGCCGGGCGAAGGCCGGCATCGGCTATTTGCCGCAAGAAGCGTCGATCTTCCGCAAACTGTCGGTTGCCGACAACATCATGGCGATCCTCGAGACCCGCAAGGAGCTCGACAAGGCCGGCCGTCGCCAGGAGCTGGAAAGCCTGCTGCAGGAATTCCACATCAACCACATTCGCGACAACCTGGGCATGAGCCTGTCGGGTGGCGAACGGCGCCGTGTGGAAATCGCCCGCGCCCTGGCCACCGCACCGAAGTTCATCCTGCTCGACGAACCGTTCGCCGGCGTGGACCCGATCTCGGTGGGCGACATCAAGCAGATCATCCATCACCTCAAGGCCAAGGGCATCGGCGTGCTGATCACCGACCACAACGTGCGCGAGACCCTGGACATCTGCGAAACCGCCTACATTGTCAATGACGGCCAATTGATCGCCGAAGGTGACTCCGCCGCGATCCTGGCCAACGACCTGGTCAAGGAAGTGTACCTGGGCCATGAGTTCCGCCTGTAAGCACACGTGTCTGGCGAATTGCCCGGGCGTCGTTTAATTTTATTATGGCGACGCTCTAGGCAAACACTTCGGTTTCAGGCATATAATTTGCTTAAGTTTGGCGCTCCGGCGCCCTGTAGTGGATGGCGCATGTGCGCCGGCGAATAAGGTGTTAAGCCCCTGCCATGAAACCATCGCTAGTCTTGAGAATGGGCCAGCAGCTGACGATGACACCGCAGCTGCAACAGGCCATCCGCCTGCTCCAATTGTCGACCCTGGACCTGCAACAGGAAATCCAGGAGGCCCTGGAGTCCAATCCGATGCTCGAACGCCAGGAAGAAGGCGACGACTTCGATAACACCGACCCGCTGGCCGACAACGTCGAGCAGAAGACCAATACCGAGATCCCGGAACCGTCCTACCAGGAAACCGCCCCGACGGTGGATAACCTCGAGGATGGCGAATGGAACGAGCGCATCCCCAACGAGCTGCCCGTGGACACGGCCTGGGAAGATGTCTACCAGACCAGCGCCAGCAACCTGCCCAGCAGCGATGACGACGAGTGGGACTTCACCACCCGCACCTCGGCCGGCGAAAGCCTGCAAAGCCACCTGCTGTGGCAACTGAACCTGGCGCCGATGTCCGACACCGATCGCCTGATCGCCGTGACCCTGATCGATTGCATCAACAACCAGGGCTACCTGGACGAGACCCTCGAAGAAATCCTCGAAGCCTTCGACCCCGAGCTCGACATCGAGCTGGACGAGATCGAAGCCGTCCTCCATCGCATCCAGCAATTCGAACCGGCCGGCATCGGCGCCCGCAACCTGGGCGAGTGCCTGCTGCTGCAACTGCGCCAGTTGCCTGCCAAGACGCCATGGCTGGCCGAAGCCAAGCGGTTGGTCACCGATTACATCGACCTGCTGGGCGGTCGCGACTACAGCCAGTTGATGCGGCGCATGAAGCTCAAGGAAGATGAGCTGCGCCAGGTCATCGAGCTGGTCCAGAGCCTCAACCCGCGCCCCGGCTCGCAGATCGAATCCACGGAGCCTGAGTACGTGGTCCCCGATGTGATCGTGCGCAAGCACAACGATCGCTGGCTGGTGGAGCTCAACCAGGAGTCGGTGCCCAAGCTGCGGGTCAACGCCCAGTACGCCGGCTTCGTCAAGCGCGCCGACACCAGCGCCGACAACACCTTCATGCGCAACCAGTTGCAGGAAGCCCGCTGGTTCATCAAGAGCCTGCAGAGCCGCAACGAAACCCTGATGAAAGTGGCCACCCAGATCGTCGAACATCAGCGCGGCTTCCTGGAGTACGGCGATGAGGCGATGAAACCGTTGGTCCTGCATGACATTGCCGAGGCAGTGGGCATGCACGAGTCGACGATTTCCCGGGTGACCACCCAGAAATTCATGCATACCCCCCGGGGCATCTATGAATTGAAATACTTTTTCTCCAGCCATGTCAGCACCTCCGAAGGCGGCGAATGCTCGTCCACGGCCATCCGCGCGATCATCAAAAAACTGGTGGCCGCGGAAAATCAGAAAAAGCCGTTGAGTGACAGCAAGATCGCTGGTTTACTGGAGGCACAAGGCATTCAGGTGGCCCGCCGTACCGTCGCCAAATACCGCGAATCCCTCGGGATCGCGCCTTCGAGCGAACGCAAGCGGTTGATGTAACAGGCCACGCCACAGCGTTCCAGTGGCAGGCATTTCTGCCTGCCGCTTTATGCACTGGCAACGAAGGAGAAGCTGTATGCAAGTCAACATCAGTGGACACCAACTGGAAGTGACCGAACCCCTGCGCACCTACATCGGCGAAAAACTCGACCGGTTGGAGAGGCATTTCGACAAGATCACCAACGTGCAAGTCACGATGAACGTCGAGAAGCTGCTGCAGAAAATCGAAGCCACGCTGCATATCCCCGGCGGAGAAGTGGTCGCCAACGCAGAGCACACAGACATGTATGCCGCGATTGACCTGCTGACCGACAAGCTGGATCGCCAACTCAAAAAGCATAAGGAAAAGACCCAGAGCCTCCTCCAGGGCGCGACCGGTCGTTAACCCCCCCAATCCATGATCCGACTAGAAAAGATCCTGACCCCCGGCCGTTCCCTAGTGAACGCGCCGGGCGGCAGTAAAAAGAAAGCCCTCGAACAAACTGCCAACCTGATCCACCGCGAGGTACCGGATCTGGGAATGCAGGACGTCTTCGAGGCGCTGGTTGCCCGTGAAAAACTCGGTTCCACCGGTTTTGGCAACGGCATCGCCATTCCCCATTGCCGCCTCAAGGGTTGTACCGCGCCCATCAGCGCACTGTTGCACCTTGAAGCTCCCATAGATTTCGACGCCATCGACGGCGCCCCGGTCGACCTGCTGTTCGTATTGCTGGTTCCGGAAGCGGCGACCGATGCGCACCTCGAGCTGCTGCGCCAGATCGCCAGCATGCTGGACCGCAAGGAAGTGCGCGAAAAACTGCGCAGCGCGCCAAGTAACGAAGCTCTGTACCAGGTGGTCCTGGACGAGCAGAACGGTCATTAAACATGCGCATGATCATCGTCAGTGGCCGCTCCGGCTCCGGTAAAAGCACGGCCCTCAACGTGCTTGAGGACAGCGGCTACTATTGCATCGACAACCTGCCCGCCGGCCTGCTGCCGGAACTGGCCGAGCGCGCCCTGATCCACACCGAGCTGGCGCAGCCGCTGGTGGCGGTGTCCATCGATGCGCGCAACCTGCCGAGCCACCTGTCGCGCTTTCCCGAACTGCTCGAGGAAGTACGCAGCCGGCATATTCAATGCGATGTGTTGTACCTGGATGCCGATGAGGAGACGCTGCTCAAGCGTTTTTCCGAAACCCGCCGGCGTCACCCGTTGAGCAACGCCAACCGCTCCCTGGCCGAAGCCATCGAGGATGAAAGCCAGCTGTTGGGGCCGATCGCCGACCTGGCGGACCTGAAGGTCAACACCACGCACCTGAACCTGTATCAGTTGCGCGACACGATCAAGCTGCGCCTGCTGAACCAACCGGAGCCGGGCACGGCGTTCCTGGTGGAGTCGTTCGGCTTCAAGCGTGGCATGCCGGTAGACGCCGACCTGGTGTTCGATGTGCGTTGCCTGCCCAACCCTTATTGGAAACCGGAACTGCGCGAGCAGTCCGGGCTCGATCAGCCGGTGATCGACTACCTGGCCGCACAGCCGGACGTCGAGGAAATGTACCAGGACATCTCCAGCTACCTGCTCAAATGGCTACCCCGCTTTGCCGCCAGCAACCGCGCCTATGTCACGATCGCCATCGGCTGTACCGGCGGTCACCACCGCTCCGTCTACCTGACCGAACGCCTGGGTCAGCTCCTGCAACAATCCCTGAAGAATGTCCAGGTTCGCCACCGCGACCTCAGCTAAAGGATTCACACCGCGATGCCTGCTCAGGAAATTGAAATCATCAACAAGCTGGGTTTGCATGCCCGAGCGTCGGCCAAGTTTGTCGGAGTCGCGGGACAGTTCAAGGACACCACCATCAGGGTCGGCCGCACGCCGGAGTCCACGGTCGACGGTAAAAGCATCATGGCAATGATGATGCTCGCCGCCGGCAAGGGCACCAAGATCCACCTGAGCACTGAAGGGGATCAGGCGCAGGAAGCGATGAATGCCTTGGTAGACCTGATCAACCGATACTTCGACGAAGGCGAATAACGGCCCCAGGACTCGAATCGAGCTTGTTGTGGCAACGGGATTTTTTGTGGGAGCAAAGCTTGCTCGCGATGGAGGCGACTCGGCAACTCCGAAACCGAGGCGCCTGTATCGCGAGCAAGCTTTGCTCCCACTGATCCCTTCGCCACAGATAATAAATCCCTTCTCCGCAGGTGTCGGTGTTCTCAACGCCTTCGCTGTCACGCCAACGCCGTATCCAGCACCATCATCAGGCAAAACCCCACCAACAACCCCAGGCTCGCCAGTTTCTCGTGACCATTGCGGCGGGATTCGGGAATGACTTCGTGGGTCACCACCAGCAGCATCGCCCCAGCCGCCAACGCCAGGCCCAGGGGCAAGAGCATCTCGGCCAGGCTCACCAACCAGGCGCACAGCAGCGCGAACACGGGCTCGACCAACCCTGACGCCGCGCCAATCAGGAACGCCCTGACCCGCGACATACCCGCCGTGGCCAGCACCAGCGCGATCACCAGCCCTTCAGGGACATCCTGCAAGGCGATGCCCATCGCCAGGCTGTCGGCATCCGGCATGCCGCCGCCCGCCGACACGCCTACCGCCATGCCTTCTGGAATGTTGTGGGCGATGATGGCGAACACGAACAACCAGATCCGCGGCGCAATGATCGGGCGTCCCGGTGCCGCCACCAGCCTTTCGGGGCTGGCCGAGACCTTGCGGTCCACCAGGTACAGCCCGAACGCCCCCGACAGAATGCCAAAGCAGATAAGGCCGCTGGCCGCCCAAGGCGTGAATCCCAACTGCTCGGCCGCGGCAATGCCCGGCACGATCAGCGAAAACGCCGTGGCCGCGAGCATCACCCCGGCCCCGAAGCCCAGCAGCGAATCGCTCACGGCCTGGGGCATGCGCCGAATGACCAGCACCGGCACGGCCCCCAGCGCGGTGCCCAAGGCACAAAGTCCGCCGCCCTGAAGGGCTCGCAACAGCCTGGGCTCCAGGTCCAGCCACGCCAGGCCTTGGGCCGCCAACAACGTCATCCCGGCCAACAGCAGCAATGACCCCAAGGCATAGCGGAACATCCGCCCGCTTCCAATCGCCAGTGTTTGAGTATCCATAGTCAGCCTTGGAGGGTGTTCATGAAGGACTCGACGCCAGCGCCGCCTGATAGCGTCGGGCGACTTCAGGCCAATTGATCACGTTGTAGAAGGCGCTGATGTATTCCGGACGACGGTTCTGATAGCGCAGGTAATAGGCATGCTCCCAGACGTCCAGGCCAAGAATCGGCGTGTTGCCATTCATCAGCGGACTGTCCTGGTTGCCGCTGCTTTCCACCACCAGGGTCTTTTGCGGGGTCACGCTCAACCACGCCCAGCCGCTGCCGAAACGGGTCAGTGCCGCTTTGGTGAACGCTTCCTTGAAACGCTCGATACCACCCAGTTGCGCATCGATCGCGGCCGCCAGGGCGCCCTCGGGCAGGCCGCCGCCCTGGGGCGTCATCACCTCCCAGAACAACGAATGATTGGCATGGCCACCGCCCTGGTTGATCACCGCCGCCTTCAGGCTTGGCGGCAACTGCTCCACGCTGGACACCAGTTTTTCGACGGGCCATCCGGCGTATTCGGTGCCGTCCACCGCCGCGTTGAGGTTATTGATGTAGGTCTGGTGGTGCTTGGTGTAGTGGATCTCCATGGTTTGCGCATCGATGTGCGGTTCCAGGGCGTCGTAGGCGTAGGGCAATGCAGGCAAGGTAAAAGCCATGTTCAATGAACTCCATGATGAAGAGGGGCATTGCGCTGCCGGGGCGTAGCGGCATTGCAATGCAGCAGGCGCTGGGTGCGTGGGTACTCACCGTGCTCGCTGATGAAATTCAGCAGTTCGACGTAGGTCTTGTGGCTCTGGCGCTGAGCGGCGGCGCGCAGGGCCGGAGCCAGGCGTTCGTCCTGCATCGTCTGCAACAACCGTTGGTGGATCGCACACAAGTATTCGGCGCTCTCCTCCGGCTGGTTCAGGCGCAAGTGCAGGTCCGCCAGGTTGTGATGGGAGACGACGCAAGCAGCGACCGCTTCGTCGGCATCCGCCCAGCGCTCGAACAACACTTGGGCCAGCGCCAGGGCTTGCAGGTAGGCTTCGCGGGCATCCACCAGCTCGCCCAGCATGAAACAGCGATTGGCCCGTTCGATCGTACGTTTCCAGTGTTCCATGGTGAGTCCTCCACACAGGTGTCGGGGTTACACGCCGCCAGCGGTGAGCTTCTCCGGGTCCAGCAGGACTTCGAGTTCGCTGCGAGACAGGTCGGTGTGTTCCAGGGCGACATCGATGACTGGTCGGCCTTGCTGATAAGCCTTCTTGGCGATTTCAGCGGCCTTCTGGTAACCGATGATCGGATTCAGCGCGGTCACCAGGATCGGATTGCGCGACAACGCCTCCTTGAGCCTGGCTTCGTTGACCTTGAACGTGGCGATGGCCTTGTCCGCGAGCAAGCGGCTGGCGGTGGACATCAGGGCGATGCTGCTCAGCAGGTTCTGGGCGATGATCGGCAACATCACGTTCAATTCGAAGTTGCCCGATTGACCGGCAATGGTGATCACCGTGTCATTACCGATCACCTGGGCCGCGACCATCGCAGTGGCTTCAGGAATGACCGGGTTGACCTTGCCGGGCATGATCGAGGAGCCCGGCTGCAGGCCTTCGAGTTCGATCTCGCCCAGGCCCGCCAGCGGCCCGGAGTTCATCCAGCGCAGGTCGTTGGCGATTTTCATCAGCGACACGGCCGCGGTCTTGAGCTGCCCGGAAACCGCCACGGCGGTGTCCTGGGAGCCGATCAGCGCGAACAGGTTCTTGCCCGGGGTGAATTGCACCTGGGTCAATTGCGTCAGTTGCTGGCTGAACAACTCGGCGAAGCGTGGATGGGCATTGACCCCAGTGCCGACCGCCGTACCGCCCTGGGCCAGGGATTGCAGGCTCGGCAGCAGGTCCTGCAAGTGGCCGATATTGGCCTTGAGCTGTTGCGCCCAACCGTCGAGCACCTGGCTCAGGCGCACCGGCATGGCGTCCATCAGGTGGGTGCGGCCAGTCTTGATGAACGGGTGGACTTCTTCGGCCTTGCGCTCGATCACCTGCACCAGGTGCAACAACGCCGGCAGCAGTTGCTCATGCAAGGCCAGCGCGGCGCTGACATGAATGCTGGTGGGGATGATGTCGTTGCTGCTCTGGCCGCAGTTGACATGGTCGTTCGGGTTGATCGCCTCTCCCAGCAGGCCGCTGGCGAGGGTGGCGATCACTTCGTTGGCGTTCATGTTGGAGCTGGTGCCGGAGCCGGTCTGGAAGATATCCACCGGAAAATGATCCATGAAACGGCCTTCGAGCAGCCCCAGGGCGGCATCGACGATGGCCTTGCCCTGGGCCGCACTGATCTGTTCCAGCTCCACGTTGGCCCGGGCGGCCGCAGCCTTGGCCAGGATCAGGGCGCGGATGAACTGCGCCGGCATGCGCTGGCCGCTGACCGGGAAGTTATCCACGGCACGCTGGGTCTGGGCGCCATAGAGGGCGTCCACCGGGACCTGCAGCTCGCCCATGCTGTCGCGTTCGATACGGGTATTACTCATCGGGAGATCCTTGCACCAGTTCAATAAGGGGAATCGATGGCGCCAGGGCGCAGGTCGCCAGCGCCCAGGCATGGCTCTGCCAGCGCTTGAGGCGGCAGCGGCACAGTGATTGGCGTTCGAGGTCACGCAGGGGGCGCCAGGCCTGGTCGAGGCAGAGGCTGCGCCAATGCCAGGGCAGCGCGACATCCGAGGCGGTGTCGAGCAACAGGCGGAAGGCGGTTTCGGAGATCATCCACGGCGAGGTGGCGGTGCAGCAGGCCAGATAGCGGCCCTCGGCCAGGTAGTGCTCGATCAACCGCGGCTCGTCCGGGTTCATCGCGCAACGGATCTGACGGCTCATCCAGCGCCAGCTTTCAAGGTAGGGTTGTTCGTGCAGGGCAGAACTCATGACCGGGGCTCACTCGGCGAATGAGATTCATTATTAGATGATAATAAGAAGCAACACAACTGTAAGTCGGTACAAAATTCACCGTGGTGAGGGAGCTTGCTCCCGCTGGTCTGCGAAGCAGACCCTGTCTATCAGGGCCTTCACGTCTTTCGCTGCTGTTGAGATTTTTGCGGCTGCTGCGCAGCCGAGCGGGAGCAAGCTCCCTCGCCACAGGGGTCTGCGAACATAAAAAAAGGCGCGTCACCCCATGGATGACACGCCTTTTTTCTGCGATTGAGGGTCAGCTACCCGCCACCGTCATCCGCTCGATCAGTACCGAGCCGGTGCGGATGTTGCTGCGCAGTTCCAGGTCATTCCCCACGGCCACGATCTGCTTGAACATGTCGCGCATGTTCCCGGCGATGGTGACTTCCTGGACCGGGAACTGGATCTCGCCGTTCTCGACCCAGAAACCCGCCGCGCCACGGGAATAGTCGCCGGTGACCATGTTCAGGCCGTGGCCCATCAGTTCCGTCACCAGCAGGCCCCGGCCCATGCGCCGCAGCAGGGCGGCCTGGTCTTCTTCGCCATGGGTCACGAACAGGTTATGCACGCCACCGGCATTGGCGGTGCTCGGCATGCCGAGTTTGCGCCCCGAATAGGTGCCGAGGATGTAGGACACCAGCTCGCCTTTTTCCACGAACGGCTTGGCATAGGTGGCCAGGCCATCGCCATCGAACGCCGAGCTGCCCATGGCCTGCATCAGGTGCGGACGCTCGTCGATGGTCATCCATTCCGGGAACAGTTTCTGGCCCAGTGCGCCTTCGAGGAACGACGATTTGCGGTACAGGTTGCCGCCAGACACCGCCGACAGGAAGCTGCCGAACAGGCCACCGGCCAGCTCGGCAGAAAACAGCACCGGCACTTCGCAGGTCGGCACCGGCCGTGCACCCAGGCGGCTGGCCGCCCGTTGCGCGGCTTTCTGGCCGATGCTCACCGGATCCGCCAACAAGGTGCCCTGACGGTTGACGTCGTACCAGTAATCACGCTGCATCTGGCCGTTGGCTTCGGCGATCATGACGCAACTGAGGCTGTGGCGGGTCGATGCATAACCGCCGATGAAACCGTGGCTGTTGCCGTAGACGCGGCAGCCCTGGTGGGTATTTAGCGTCGTACCGTCGGCATTCTTGATCCGCGAGTCGGCATCGAACGCCGCCGCTTCGCAACGCAGTGCCTGTTCGATGGCCTGTTCAGGGGTGATGTCCCAGGCGTGAAACAGGTCGAAGTCCCGCAGTTCCTTGCACATCAGCGCGGCATCGGCCAGGCCCGAGGCTTCGTCTTCGGAGGTGTGCTGGGCAATCGCCAGTGCCGCGGCGACGGTTTCGCGAATAGCGTCCGGGCCACTGGCCGACGTGCTGGCCGAGCCTTTGCGCTGGCCCACGTACAAGGTGATGCCAAAGCCCTGGTCGCGATTGAATTCGACGGTTTCCACCTCGCGCTGGCGTACCGACGTCGACAGGCCCTGCTCCAGGGACACCGCCACCTCGCACGCACTGGCGCCTTGTCGCTTGGCCTCGGCGAGGATCTGCTCGACTTGTTCCTGCAGTGCCGGCAATGCTTGCGGGCCGACGCTTTGAACTGCACTCATGGTGTTCTCCACTCAAATTCTGTTTTCGGTGATGGCCATCGAGCGACCGGGCCGGACAAGCGGCCCCCGACTGGTTATCATGGCGGCGTTTCTTTGCGGACTGCCACCATGGTTGATTCTTACGACGACTCCCTCTACGAGGGTGAAAAAAGCAAATCCCAGGTCAAACGCGAGCTGCATGCTCTGGTTGACCTCGGCGAGCGCCTGACAACACTCAAGCCTGACTTGCTGGCCAAATTGCCTTTGACCGACGCCTTGCGTCGGGCCCTGGCCGATGCGCCCAAGCACACCGCGAATATCGCGCGTAAACGGCACCTGCAATTCATCGGCAAACTGATGCGCGATCAGGACACTGACGCCATCCTGGTGCTGCTCGATCAACTCGATGCCTCCACCCGGCAGTACAACGAACGCTTCCACAACCTGGAGCGCTGGCGCGATCGCTTGATCGCAGGCGACGACGGCGTGCTGGAAAAATTCGTCATCGACTACCCGGAGGCCGATCGCCAGCAATTGCGCTCCCTGATCCGTCAGGCCCAGCACGAACTGGCGCAGAACAAGCCACCGGCTTCGAGCCGTAAAATCTTCAAGTACATCCGTGAGCTGGACGAGACTCAACGCGGCTTGCGCTGATCGCTCACTGGCTCACCAAACCCTTGCCGGGGTCGCAATTACCGTGGCGAGGGAGCTTGCTCCCGCTCGGTTGCGTAGCGACCGCGTTGGGGCTACTGCGTAGCCCTGCGGGAGCAAGCTCCCTCGCCACGGTGATTCACGCAAGCCCCTGAATATTTTCATGCGCCCGTGCCACCCACGGTAATCGCATCGATCTTCAGGGTCGGCTGGCCGACGCCAACCGGCACCGATTGCCCGTCCTTGCCACACGTCCCCACCCCGCTGTCCAGCGCCAGGTCGTTACCGACCATCGACACCTTGCTCATCGCCTCCGGCCCGTTGCCGATCAGGGTCGCACCCTTGACCGGCGCGGTGATCTTGCCGTCTTCGATCAGGTAGGCCTCGCTGGTGGAGAACACGAACTTGCCGCTGGTGATGTCCACTTGGCCGCCGCCGAGGTTGGCGCAATAGATGCCTTTTTTCACCGAGGCGATGATTTCCGCCGGGTCGCTTTGGCCACCCAACATGTAGGTGTTGGTCATGCGTGGCATCGGCAGGTGCGCGTAGGACTCACGACGGCCGTTGCCGGTGCGGGCCACGCCCATCAACCGGGCGTTGAGCTTGTCCTGCATGTACCCCTTGAGCACCCCGTTTTCGATCAACGTGGTGCATTCGGTTGGCGTACCTTCATCGTCGACGCTCAGGGACCCACGACGTCCGGCCAGGGTGCCGTCATCAACGATTGTGCAGAGTTTCGAAGCGACCATTTCCCCCATGCGCCCGCTGTAGGCCGAACTGCCCTTGCGGTTGAAATCGCCTTCCAGACCGTGGCCCACCGCTTCGTGCAGCAGCACACCGGACCAGCCGGAGCCGAGCACCACCGGCAATGTGCCGGCCGGGGCCGGGATGGCTTCCAGGTTGACCAGGGCCTGGCGCAGCGCCTCACGGGCGTAGCCCATGGCGCGGTCTTCACTGAGGAAATAACGGTAATCGGTGCGCCCGCCACCGCCATGGCCGCCGCGCTCACGGCGACCGTTCTGTTCGACGATCACGCTGACGTTGAAGCGCACCAGCGGCCGCACGTCCGCCGCCAGGCCGCCGTCGGTGGAAGCCACCAGGATCCGCTCCCAGACCCCGGCCATGCTGACCGACACCTGCTGGATGCGCGGGTCGAGGGCGCGGGTGGCGACGTCGATGCGCTTGAGCAATTCGACTTTCTCGGCGCGGCTCATGACTTCCAGCGGGTTGTCCGGGGCATAGAGCTGCGCAACGTCCTGGCTGCTGAACGCCTGGACCGTGCCATTCTGCCCGGCGCGGGAGATCGAGCGGGCCGCACGGGCCGCAGCGCCGAGGGCTTCGAGGGTGATGGCGTTGCTGTAGGCAAAACCAGTCTTTTCCCCGGACTGGGCGCGCACGCCCACACCCTGGTCGAGGTTGAAACTGCCTTCCTTGACGATGCCGTCTTCCAGCGACCAGGACTCGGAAATCTGGCCTTGGAAATACAGGTCGGCGGCATCGATGCCCGGGCCGGCCAGGTCGCCCAGCACGCCTTGCAGGCTTTCAAGCGTCACGCCGCCAGGGGCTAAAAGGTGTTCACTGACTGAGGATAACAACCCGCTCATATGTTTTACGCCTTGAATTCGTCGTCTTGGACAGGCCGCTGTCGAGCGCCCTGCGAGAAAAAGCGCCGATGGCTGGCCACCGGCATGCGCGCCCGGATGGACGCTTGTTCGCTGCTGTCGCGCTCGGCCACCAGCACGGCCTCGCCTTGATCCTGTTGTGCCAGCACGCGGCCCCATGGGTCGACAATCGCGGCATGGCCAAAGGTTTCCCGAGGCCCCGGATGCACGCCACCCTGGGCGGCCGCCAGCACGTAGCACTGGGTCTCGATGGCCCGGGCGCGGATCAGCACGTCCCAATGGGCCGCGCCGGTCACCGCGGTAAACGCCGACGGTGCCGTGATCAACTCGGCCCCGGCCGCCCGCAGCTCGCTGTAGAGCTCCGGGAACCGCAAGTCATAACAAACCGTCAGGCCCACCCGGCCGACGGGAGTATCGGCAACCACCACGTTGGCACCATAAGCATAGTCATCCGACTCGCGATAGCGCCCGCGATTGTCCGCCACATCCACATCGAACAGGTGCAGCTTGTCGTAGCGCGCCACAATCTGGCCCTGGTCGTCGACCAGCAACGAACAGGCATGGGACCTGGCCTCGGGCTGGTCCACCGGCGGCAACGGCAGCGTGCCGGCCACAATCCATAACTTGAGGTCACGGGCGACCTGTTTCAACCACGGCAGGATCGGTCCCTGACCAAAGGCTTCGGCACGACCGATATCGGCAATGTCCCGTCGCCCCATCGCCGCGAAATTCTCCGGCAGCACCGCCAGCCTCGCGCCGCCGGCGGCAGCCTGCTCCAGCAGCACCCGGGCACGGGCCAGGTTGGCGAGCACGTCGCTTTGGCTGACCATTTGAATCACGGCGACTGGCATGGAGCTTCCCTCATTTTTTGCATCATTCCCCTGTGGGAGCGAGCTTGCTCGCGATAGCGCAGGATCAGCAAAGGAAATGTGACTGATACACCGCTATCGCGAGCAAGCTCGCTCCCACAGGGGTTATCCCATCGTCTGTCAGAACGGCTTGTCGAAGGTGATCTTCGGCTCTTTCCACGGCCCCTTGACGTCGTATCTTACGCTGGCAAAACGCGCCACGCGGTCGCCGATCAGTTTGTCGATCAGAAACAGTGCCCCACCCACCGCCGGTGCACCGACGATCAGCGCGGCGATCGGCAGGTTGTTGGTCACCGGCAACGTCACCAGCAGCTTGGCGTCGACGCGGTCGGCCACCATGTCCAGCGTGCCATTGAGCTCCAGGTTGCTCGACGGCCCGGTCAGGGTAATGGGCTCGCGGGTCACGTACACCCCGTCGCTCGCCACCAGCAGTCCCTTGACCCGGTCGTAGCTCAAACCCTTGCCGAACAGGTCGGAGAAGTCCAGGCGCAAGCGTCGGCCGATGGAGTTGAAGTTCAACAGGCCAAATACCCGCAACGCCTGGGCGCTGCCTTCGACTTCGACGAACTGGCCCTTGGTCAACGACGCGTCGAGGCTGCCGGAGAAGCGTTTGGTGGCGACCCACGCCGGCGAACCGGGCCAGCGACCATCGACATCCAGGCGGAAGGCCTGGCTGGTCACGCTCGGTGCGAACCCCCAGCCCTTGAGCACATCGCCCAGGTTCTTGCCGCCGATCCGTCCCTTGTACCAACTGCTGGTGGCGCCAGGGGTACCTTCCCAGCCGCCGCTGCCGTTCAACACCATGCCCTTGAGGCCCATGTCCAGGTTGTTCAGCGCGATGCCCTTGGCGGTCGGTCGCACTTGCAACGACCACGCGCCGATGAGGTCAGGGCCCTGGAACAATTGGTCGATGGCGATATCCATCGCCGGGATCTTGCCGGGATCGACCGACGCCAACGGGTCTGGGGCGTTTTCATCGGCCTGGACCGTCGGGTCTGGGGCCGGCAGGCGAACGTAGTCAAGCTTGATGCCAATCGGAGCGGCCTTGGCGTCCGGCAGGCTGACATTGCCTTTGGCCTGCTGGCTGTCGAGCCGCAAGGCCCAGGCGTTCGGCTTGCGATCCAGTTGCACAGACGCCTGGTCCAGGGTGGTGCCCATGGCCGTGAGCTTGCCGACGCTCAGATCGACGCTGCTGAGCAGTTGCTTGGCACTGCCACCCGGATCCTGGCCGGCGTACTTGTTCACCAGGTCCTGCCAGGGACTTACGTCCAGCTCCGACAATGTGCCGCGCAGTCGCAGCCCCTTGGCCCCAGGCAGCACCGCATCGCCGGCGCCCAACAGCAACTCGCCGCGACCGTCGGCGACTTTCCCGCTGGGTGCGGCGTAAGTGAAGCTGGCCAGGTCACCATAATCGACCCAATAACGCCGTTCCGGCCCCTGCAGGGTCATGCGAAACACCGTGTCGCGCCCGACATCGGCGGCCATGCCGAAGGGGGCCGGCAGGTCGACGGCCACGCCCTTGAGGCTGGAGTTGACCGACAACTGGCTGTCGGCGCCGTCGAGGATCACTTGCAACTGGTAGGGCACGACGCCCGATACCGGCAACGGTTGGGTGACGTTCAGCCAACTGGTGAGCTTCTTGATCTCCACCTGCCCGGACGCGGCGACCCGCGTGTTGAGCGCACCGGCACGGCCCTCGGCGAAAATCTGCGCGGTCACGGGCCGGTCGAATGCCCGGGCGCTGATGCCCTTGCCGCTCAGGCCTTTGTTGCTGTCGAAGCGGAAATCGCCCTTGAGCTGGGTCAGTTCCAGCGCCGGCTCGCTGAGCTTGAGACGAGCCTGGTCAGTGGCAAAGTCCACCAGGATCTTCGGTTGCTCGCCTTTGACCAGCGGGATATCCAGCTTCACGCTGCCTTTCAGGTCGCCCTCGCCTTCCCAGCCGGCAAACGTCTCGGCGGTCCCGATCGGTGCGCTCTGGAGGATTTTCAAACCATCGCCCAGCCCACCGGCGAACCCGCCGTCCAGCAGCAGATGAGAGCTCTGGCCGGTCGGTACATGGGGAATGTTCACCGAAACATCCTTGACCTGGGTATCGAGCAACTGCCCCTGGCTGGCATAGATGCGCACGCCGCTGTCTTCGACGAAGACATCGCCGCTGACCTTGCTGACCGAAGGCCAGCCCGGCTGGAACGCCAGTTCGGCGTCGTGCACCTTGAAAAACAGGCTGATGCTGCGCGCCGCGTCCACGGCACCGTGATTGAGCGAGCCTTGATACTGGAAAAAGCCTTGGTCCACCGCGCCCTTGACGATGGCCGTGCGCAGCCACTCATCCAGCGCCGGACTGAGGACCGCCGGCAGGTACTTGGCGGTGTAGCGCCCGTCACCGTCCACCAGGCCGACCCGCAGGTCCATGTAGTCCTCCTGGCTGTGGTCCAAATGCAGGCGAATCAGGAAGTCGCCGGCAATCCGGCCTTCCTCGCCCAGCACCTTCAGGTAGGGCGCGATCAGGGTGAAGCTTTGCTTGTCGAGCTTCCAGGTCAGCCGGGCATTGGCCTGCAAGTACTGCCAGGGCTTGGCGAAGATCGGGTCCAGGTGCAGGGAAAAGTCCTTGCTGTCCATGCGCAGTTCGCCGCCGCCCAGGTCGCCGCTCAGGCTCCCGGAGACGTTGCGCGCCGCCGGAGCGCCGCGATAGGCATCAAAGCCGACGGTGTCCAGGTTGGTGGCGAAGCTGACTTTCTGGTCACCGGTGTTCTGCGGCCGGTAGTCCAGCAGCACGTTGCGCAGGCCACCGGTCACCTTGAGCCGATCAATCGTCGTGGCCAGGCCTTCGGGCAACGGCGCCAGGGCATTGAGCAAAGGCGTGAGCGGGGTCAGGTCGAGGCGGTCGGCCTGCAGGTGCCAACGCTCCTCGGCCTGCTCGGTGGCGGCGGTTTGTTGCAGTTGCAGGTGCGATTCCCAGCGGGTCTCGCCCAGGTTCATCGCCAGGGAATCGAAGGTAGCGGTGAACCCTTGGCTACCGCGCTGGAAATAAGCGTTGAGGGCCAGGTTGTGGATCTGTACCGGCTTGCGTTCGCCGTAGGCACCCTGGAGCTGCGGCGCGTTCAGGCGCATGGCCGCGCTTTGCACCGTGCCCTCGCCCCAACTGAGCCAGAACTCACCACCGGCCTGGATCCGGGAGAAATTCCATTGCTGGGTCAGGCGTTTGGGCAGCCATTTGGACCAGTCGCTTTGCGGCAGGCTCAAATAGGCGTCGGCCTGGCCGTTCTTCCAGTCGCTGGCGCGCAGGCGGGTGCGCAGGTTGATCGCCACCGGCTGCCCGTCAGGCAGGGTCAGGCGTGCGTCCAGGCGCTGGCGGGTGGCGCCGGTACGCAGGCTCAAGCCGACGTAGGTCAGGGTCAGCGGCGGTTGCTCGACGGGTTGCAAGGTCACCTGGCTATCGAGCACCGAGAACTTGGAGACCACTTGCATGCGTTCGAGCAGTTGCTGCGGATCGAGGGGCTGCTCGTCCTTCACCGGCAGGCCTTCCAGCGCCCACTTGCCGTCGGCGCCCTCCTTGAGGCTGATCTTCAGGCCACTGACTTCCAGGTGGGCGATGCGCACCTGACGTGCCAGCAGGCTGCCCCACAGGTCAGGCACGGCCCGCACCTGGTCCAGGTGCAAGGCATTGGGCCCCTCGCCGACCACCACGTCGCGCGCCGCCAGGATCGGTGCCAAAGCGTCCCAACTGCCGTCCAGGCTACCGATGTGCACAGGCATGCCCAAGGCGGCACCCGCGCGGGTCTCGACCTCGGCCCGGTATTCGGCCACCAGCGGGACCAGCTCGCGACCGAGGCTGACGTACAACGCCAGCAACACCAGCAACAGGGCGCAAAGCCCCAGCCCCCAACGGGTCAGCGTCGCGATCAAGCGTGTCAGACGCTCCATGTCAGTGGGCTCCCCTGGCAAAGATAATCAAATCCGCGGGCCCGCCGCTTCCCAAGCTCTTCAGAGCAACACCACGTCGTATTGTTCCTGGGAATACATGGTTTCGACCTGGAAACGAATCGTGCGCCCGATAAACGCTTCCAACTCCGCGACATTGCCTGACTCCTCGTCCAGCAGGCGATCCACCACTTTCTGGTTGGCCAACACTCTATAGCCGGTCGCCTGGTAGGCGCGCGCCTCCCGGAGGATTTCCCGGAAGATTTCGTAACACACGGTTTCCGGGGTCTTGAGCTTGCCGCGCCCCTGGCAACTGCTGCACGGCTCGCACAGCACCTGCTCGAGGCTTTCGCGGGTGCGCTTGCGGGTCATCTGCACCAGGCCCAGTTCGGTGATCCCGATGATGTTGGTCTTGGCGTGATCGCGTTCGAGTTGTTTTTCCAGGGTCCGCAGCACCTGGCGCTGGTGCTCTTCATCTTCCATGTCGATGAAGTCGATGATGATGATCCCGCCCAGGTTGCGCAGGCGCAGTTGGCGGGCAATCGCCGTGGCGGCTTCCAGGTTGGTCTTGAAGATGGTTTCTTCCAGGTTGCGATGGCCGACGAACGCTCCGGTGTTGACGTCGATGGTGCTCATGGCTTCGGCCGGATCGACCACCAGGTAACCGCCGGACTTGAGCGGCACCTTGCGCTCCAGGGCTTTCTGGATTTCGTCCTCGACCCCGTACAGGTCGAAAATCGGCCGCTCGCCAGGGTAATGTTCCAGGCGATCGGCGATTTCCGGCATCAGCTCGGCGACGAACTGCGTGGTTTTCTGGAAGGTTTCCCGGGAGTCGATGCGGATTTTCTCGATCTTGGGGCTGACCAGGTCGCGCAAGGTCCGCAGTGCCAGGCCCAGGTCTTCGTAGATCACGCTGGGGGTGGCGATGGTCTTGATCTGCGCGGCGATCTGGTCCCAGAGCCTTCGCAGGTAGCGGATGTCCATGAGGATCTCATCGGCCCCGGCCCCTTCGGCGGCGGTGCGCAGGATAAACCCACCGGCTTCCTTGATGCCTTCTTTTTCCACGCAGTCGCTGACCACCTGCTTGAGACGCTCGCGCTCGGCTTCGTCTTCGATCTTCAGGGAAATGCCGACGTGGGCAGTGCGCGGCATGTACACCAGGTAGCGCGACGGAATCGACAACTGCGTAGTCAGGCGGGCGCCCTTGGAACCGATGGGATCCTTGGTGACCTGCACCACCAGGCTCTGGCCTTCGTGCACCAGCGCGCTGATGCTCTCCACGGCCGGCCCTTCACGCATGGAGATTTCCGACGCATGGATGAACGCCGCGCGGTCCAGGCCGATGTCGACGAAGGCCGCCTGCATGCCCGGCAGCACTCGCACCACCTTGCCCTTGTAGATATTGCCAACGATGCCACGCTTTTGCGTGCGCTCGACGTGGACCTCTTGCAGCACACCGTTTTCAACCACCGCCACGCGCGATTCCATCGGCGTGATGTTGATCAGGATCTCTTCACTCATGGCAGGGTCTCGTTCAGGCATGTTCACGATAATGGCCGCATCAAGTCAGACGGCGCTCAGCGCGCGCTCAAGGTTTGCCAACAGGGTATGCCGAAATGGCCCAGCAGTTCTGCGGTTTCGCACAGGGGCAGGCCAACCACGGCCGAATAGCTGCCTTCGAGCCCGGCGACGAACACCGCGCCCAGCCCTTGGATACCATAGCTGCCAGCCTTGTCCCGGGGTTCCCCGCTGGCCCAATAGGCCAGCGCTTCCTGTTCGGTGATGGGGCGAAAACGCACCCGACTGCGCACCACCCGTGATTCGCAGCGCGAGCCGTCCAGCACGGCAATGGCGGTCAGCACTTCATGGTCGCGACCGGACAGGCTCAGCAGCATGGACAAGGCGTCGGCCTGGTCCACTGGCTTGCCGAGAATCCGCCCCTCCAGCACCACGGCGGTGTCGGCACCGAGCACGCAGCCATCCACATCGGCGTCCAGGGCTCGCCGCCCAGCCTCGGCCTTGCCGCGCGCCAGGCGCTCGACATAGGCCGAGGGGGTTTCGTGATCCAGGGGTGTTTCATCGATGTCCGCGCCAATGGCGGTAAAGGGCACGCCGATCTGCGTGAGCAGCTCACGCCGACGCGGTGAGCCTGAGGCGAGGTAAAGCGGTTTCATCAAGACATCTCCCTCTCAAAGCACAGCCATCCAGACAAAAACAGCTTTTGTGGCGAGGGCGCTTGCTCCCGCTGGGCCGGCCCGACGCTTCGGGCGTAGCGGCCCCAACTTTTACGGTCGCTACGCAACCGAGCGGGAGCAAGCTCCCTCGCCACAGGGATGTAAGTCATCAGAAAAAGTGTAGATATCCTGACCGAATCAGTTGATTTTGAAACGCAGGCGCAGGCCACGCAAACCGAAGCTGACCCATGGCCAGAGCAAGGCACTGACCAGGGCTGGCAAGACCAGCGCCAGAGTTGGCTGGCGATTGCCGGTCAGCGCGCTGAGCCACAGCTGCACCAGTTGCGCCAGACCGAAGATCACCAGAATCACCAGGCACTGCTGCCACATGGGGAACATCCGCAGGCGTTGTTGCAGCGACAGCACCAGGAAGGTAATCAGCGTCAGGATCAACGCGTTCTGCCCCAGCAGCGTGCCGTAAAGCACATCCTCGGCCAGGCCCAGGCACCAGGCGGTGACCATGCCGACCTTGTGGGGCAACGCCAGCGCCCAGAAGGCCAGCAACAGGGCCAGCCACAGGGGGCGCAGGATTTCCATGAATTGCGGCAGCGGCGAAACACTGAGCAACAGGCCGATGGCGAAGGTCAACCAGACCATCCAGCCGTTACCGGATTGGGTACTGCTCATTCTTCTCGTGCTCCCCTGGTGGCTGGCGCGGTGGCCGGCGTGGAGGCTGGCGGTTTGGCGGCGGGCCGGGCTGGCTGAGCAGGCTGCGCGGCGGGCGCGTGGGTGGCCGAGCGGGTCGGTTTCGCAGCAGGTGCGGCCGGAGCAGCGGCCGGCGTCGTTGCCGGAGCCGCCGTAGCCGGTGCAGGCACGGGTGGTTTTGGCACGATGGCTGGGACTGGCGCCGGCACAGCCGTAGCCGGGGCGGCCGACTCGCCGCCCTGCCGGTCCTGGGCTTCCTGGGCCACGGCGGCGTCGTTGGCACGCTCTTCGGGCGTGCGGTTGTCGCTGAAGACCAGCAGCAGGTAGCGGCTGCGATTCAGCGCCGCCGTCGGCACCGCGCGCACAATGGCGAACGGCTGGCCGGAGTCATGGATGACTTCCTTGACCGTTGCCACCGGATACCCGGCCGGGAAACGCTGGCCGAGGCCTGAGCTGACCAGCAGGTCGCCTTCCTTGATATCGGCGGTATCGGCCACGTGCCGCAGCTCCAGGCGCTCCGGGTTGCCGGTGCCGCTGGCAATCGCCCGCAGGCCGTTGCGGTTGACCTGCACCGGAATGCTGTGGGTGGTATCGGTCAGCAACAGCACGCGAGATGTGTAAGGCATCAACTCCACCACCTGGCCCATCAGGCCCCGGGCATCGAGCACCGGTTGACCAAGGACCACACCGTCGCGCTCGCCCTTGTTGATCAGGATGCGGTGGGTGAAGGGGTTGGGGTCCATGCCGATCAACTCGGCCACTTCGACCTTCTCGTTGACCAGTGCGGAGGAGTTGAGCAACTCGCGCAGTCGCACGTTCTGCTCGGTGAGGGCCGCCAGCTTCTGCATGCGCCCCTGCAACAGCAGGTTTTCGGTCTTGAGTTTTTCGTTTTCGGCGACCAGTTCGGTCCGGCTGCCAAATTGGCTGGCGACACCTTGCCACAAGCGCTGCGGCAGGTCGGTGATCCAATAGGATTCCATCAACACCAGCGACATCTGGCTGCGTACAGGCTTGAGCAGCGTGAAGCGGGCATCGACCACCATCAGCGCGACCGATAGCACGGTCAGCACCAGCAGGCGCACACCCAATGAGGGGCCTTTGGCGAAAAGCGGTTTAATAGGCCGCTCCTCCCAGGCAAATGTTTTCTTTATTCATACGGCATCAGACCGGCCTGGATACGAATGACAGAAGATAAACGCCAACGGGCAGCACTGCAAAGTGCTGCCCGAGAGCGAACAACATAGACCACTGCGCCAGACTTATTCGCTGGAGAGCAGGTCCATGGTGTGCTTGTCCATCATTTCCAATGCACGGCCACCGCCGCGGGCAACACAGGTCAACGGGTCTTCGGCAACGATCACCGGCAGGCCGGTTTCCTGGGCCAACAACTTGTCGAGGTCACGCAACAGCGCGCCACCACCGGTCAGCACCAGGCCGCGCTCGGCGATGTCCGACGCCAGTTCCGGCGGCGACTGCTCCAGGGCGCTCTTGACGGCCTGGACGATGGTCGCCAGCGACTCTTGCAGCGCTTCGAGCACCTCGTTGGAGTTGAGGGTAAAGGCCCGTGGAACGCCTTCGGCCAGGTTGCGACCGCGCACGTCGACTTCACGTACTTCACCGCCCGGGTAGGCCGTGCCGATTTCCTGCTTGATACGCTCGGCGGTGGATTCGCCGATCAGGCTGCCGTAGTTGCGACGCACATAAGTGATGATCGCTTCGTCGAAACGGTCGCCGCCCACACGGACGGATTCGGCGTAGACCACACCGTTGAGGGAGATCAGCGCGATTTCAGTGGTACCGCCACCGATGTCGACGACCATCGAGCCGCGGGCTTCTTCCACCGGCAGGCCGGCACCGATGGCAGCGGCCATGGGTTCTTCGATCAGGAACACTTCACGGGCACCGGCACCAAGGGCCGACTCACGGATAGCGCGACGCTCTACCTGGGTGGACTTGCATGGAACGCAGATCAGCACACGAGGGCTGGGCTGCAGAAAGCTGTTTTCGTGAACCTTGTTGATGAAGTACTGCAGCATCTTTTCGCAGACGCTGAAGTCGGCGATCACGCCGTCCTTCATTGGGCGAATGGCCGCGATGTTGCCCGGTGTACGGCCCAGCATGCGCTTGGCTTCCGTACCGACAGCCACGACACTTTTCTGGTTACCGTGGGTGCGGATGGCCACGACCGAGGGTTCATTCAGGACGATACCGCGCTCGCGCACGTAAATAAGGGTGTTGGCAGTGCCCAGGTCGATGGAAAGATCGCTGGAAAACATGCCACGCAGTTTCTTGAACATGGGAAAGGGACCCTAGGCAACGCGTGGGTAAAAAAGTGCGGCAAACTCTAACAACGACAGGGATTTTGGGCAAGGCGCCAATATGTTAAATTGACCGCTTTTCTGCGCACCAAACCCCACAATCGCGGCCGTAGGGCCGTAGAAATGCGGTAGTGTTCCGACAATCTAACACACGGACAGACTGCGTCCGTTTTGTTTTCCACTGGAGAATCCCATGGCGCTTGAACGCTCCGACGTGGAAAAAATCGCTCATCTGGCCTGTCTGGGCCTCAATGAAGCCGATCTTCCACACATCACTTCTGCCCTGAACAGCATTCTGGGGCTGGTCGACGAGATGCAGGCGGTCGACACCGACGGTATCGAACCGCTGGCCCACCCACTGGAAGCCAGCCAGCGCCTGCGCGCCGACGTCGTGACCGAGTCCAATCACCGCGAGGCCTACCAGTCCATCGCACCAGCGGTCGAAAACGGCCTGTACCTGGTTCCGAAAGTCATCGACTAAAGGGAAAGAGCCTCTCATGCATCACATGACCCTGGCCGAGATCGCCCGCGGACTCGCCGACAAAAAGTTTTCTTCCGAAGAGCTGACCCAGGTCCTGCTGGCGCGCATCGCCCAGCTCGACCCGCAGCTCAACAGCTTCATCAGCCTCACCCAGGAGCTGGCCCTGAGCCAGGCCAAGGCCGCCGACGCCCGCCGCGCCAACGGTGAAACCGGCGCGCTGCTCGGTGCGCCGATTGCCCACAAGGACTTGTTCTGCACCCAGGGCATCCGCACCAGCTGCGGCTCGAAGATGCTCGACAACTTCAAGGCCCCGTACGATGCCACCGTGGTCGCCAAGCTGGCCGCCGCCGGCACCGTGACCCTGGGCAAGACCAACATGGACGAATTCGCCATGGGCTCGGCCAACGAGTCGAGCTACTACGGCGCGGTGAAAAACCCCTGGAACCTGGAACACGTACCGGGCGGCTCGTCCGGCGGTTCCGCCGCCGCCGTGGCCGCGCGCCTGTTGCCGGCCGCCACCGCCACCGACACCGGCGGCTCGATTCGCCAGCCAGCGGCGTTCACCAACCTCACTGGCCTCAAGCCGACCTACGGTCGTGTCTCGCGCTGGGGCATGATCGCCTACGCCTCCAGCCTCGACCAGGGCGGCCCGCTGGCACGCACCGCCGAAGACTGCGCGATCCTGCTGCAAGGCATGGCCGGCTTCGACCCGAACGATTCCACCAGCATCGATGAGCCCGTGCCGGACTACAGCGCCAGCCTCAACGGCTCGCTGCAAGGCCTGCGCATCGGCGTGCCGAAGGAATACTTCAGCGCCGGCCTCGACCCGCGCATCGCCGAGTTGGTCCACAACAGTGTCAAAGCGCTGGAGAAGCTCGGCGCAGTCATCAAGGAAATCAGCCTGCCGAACATGCAGCACGCAATTCCCGCGTACTACGTGATCGCCCCGGCGGAAGCGTCCTCGAACCTGTCGCGCTTCGACGGTGTGCGCTTCGGCTATCGCTGCGAGAACCCGGAAAACCTGATCGACCTGTACAAGCGCTCCCGTGGCGAAGGCTTCGGTGCCGAAGTGCAGCGCCGGATCATGGTCGGTGCCTATGCGCTGTCCGCCGGCTACTACGATGCCTACTACCTCAAGGCACAGAAAATCCGCCGCCTGGTGAAGAACGACTTCATGGCCGCCTTCAACGAGGTCGACATCATCCTCGGCCCGACCACGCCGAACCCGGCCTGGAAGCTCGGCGCCAAGAACAGCGACCCGGTCGCCGAGTACCTGGAGGACGTCTACACCATCACCGCCAACCTCGCCGGCTTGCCGGGCCTGTCCATGCCGGCCGGTTTCGTCGATGGCCTGCCGGTGGGCGTGCAACTGCTCGCGCCGTATTTCCAGGAAGGCCGCCTGCTCAACGTGGCTCACCAGTATCAGTTGAACACTGACTGGCACACCCGCACCCCAACCGGCTTCTGAGGAGAAACACATGCAATGGGAAGTCGTGATCGGGCTGGAGATTCATACCCAGCTCACCACCCGGTCGAAAATCTTTTCCGGTAGCTCCACCACGTTCGGCTCCGAGCCCAACACCCAGGCCAGCCTGGTCGACCTGGGCATGCCCGGCGTGCTGCCGGTGCTCAACGCCGAAGCCGTGCGCATGGCGGTGATGTTCGGCCTGGCGATTGACGCCGAGATCGGCCAGCACAACGTGTTCGCCCGCAAGAACTACTTCTACCCGGACCTGCCCAAGGGCTACCAGATCAGCCAGATGGAACTGCCGATCGTCGGCAAGGGCCACCTGGACATCGCCCTGGAAGACGGCACGGTCAAGCGCGTCGGCATCACCCGGGCGCACCTGGAAGAAGATGCCGGCAAGAGCCTGCACGAAGAATTCAACGGCGCCACCGGCATCGACCTGAACCGTGCCGGCACGCCGCTGCTGGAGATCGTCTCCGAGCCGGACATGCGCAGCGCCAAGGAAGCCGTGGCCTACGTCAAGGCGATCCACGCGCTGGTGCGCTACCTGGGCATCTGCGATGGCAACATGGCCGAAGGCTCGCTGCGCTGCGACTGCAACGTGTCGATCCGGCCCAAGGGCCAGGTCGAGTTCGGCACCCGCTGCGAGATCAAGAACGTCAACTCGTTCCGCTTCATCGAGAAGGCGATCAACAGCGAGATCCAGCGCCAGATCGAACTGATCGAGGACGGCGGCAAAGTCATCCAGCAAACCCGCCTGTATGACCCGAACAAGGACGAGACCCGTCCGATGCGCAGCAAGGAAGAAGCCAACGACTACCGTTACTTCCCCGACCCGGACCTGCTGCCGGTGGTCATCGAGGACTCGTTCCTCAATGACGTGCGCGCCACCCTGCCGGAACTGCCGCCGCAGAAACGCGAGCGCTTCCAGGCGCAGTTCGGCCTGTCGAGCTATGACGCCAACGTCCTGGCCACCAGCCGCGAACAGGCCAATTACTTCGAAAAAGTCGTGAGCATCGGCGGCGACGCCAAGCTGGCGGCCAACTGGGTGATGGTCGAGTTGGGCAGCCTGTTGAACAAGCAGGGCCTGGAAATCGATGAGTCGCCGGTCTCGGCCGAGCAGCTGGGCGGCATGCTGCTGCGGATCAAGGACAACACCATTTCCGGCAAGATCGCCAAGATGGTGTTCGAAGCCATGGCCAATGGTGAAGGCAGCGCCGACGAGATCATCGAGAAGCGCGGCTTGAAACAGGTCACCGACACCGGGGCGATCAGCGCCGTGCTCGATGAGATGCTCGCGGCCAACGCCGAGCAGGTCGAACAATACCGCGCGGCAGACGAAGCCAAGCGCGGCAAGATGTTCGGCTTCTTCGTCGGCCAGGCCATGAAAGCCTCCAAGGGCAAGGCCAACCCGCAGCAGGTCAACGAACTGCTGAAAAGCAAGCTCGAGGGCTGATGGACATGGAGCCAGTCTTGCTGTCTGGCTCAATTCCCTGTGGGAGCGAGCCTGTGGGAGCAAAGCTTGCTCGCGATGAAGACACCTCGATCTATCAGTGGACCGAGTTATCGTTCGTCGCGAGCAAGCTTTGCTCCCACTGGCTCGCTCCCACATTTGTATTTGGAAACTTTCGAATGAAGCGTCTCCTCGGCGCCTGCGCCCTGCTGTCCCTGCTGGCCGGTTGCGCCAGCCAGAGCGGGACGGTCGATCCACACGGCTACGACCAGACCGGCGTCGCCTCTTATTACGGTGCCAGGCACCATGGCAAGCGCACCGCCAGTGGCGAGCGTTTCAACCAGCACGGCCTGACCGCCGCCCATCGCCAGTTGCCGTTCGGCACTCGGGTGAAAATCACCAACCTGGGCAACAGTAACAGCGTGGTGGTGCGCATCAACGACCGTGGCCCATACTCCCGAGGCCGTTTGATCGACGTGTCCCGCGAAGCCGCCGAGCAACTGGGCATGCTGCGCAGCGGCACCGCACGAGTGCGCGTGCAAGCCCTCGACGATTGATAGACGGAGCCCGGCCATTTCCCTACTCACCGCCCTACCGCTGCTCAGCCTGATCGAATTGTTCGGCGCCCTGCTGTTGCTGATCGGCGGCGCCGAACTGCTGGTGCGCGCCGCCGTGGGCCTGGCGGCACGCTTGCAGGTACGACCGCTGATCATCGGCCTGACCGTCGTCGCCTTCGGCAGCAGCGCGCCGCAAATGGCCGTCAGCCTGCAAGCGACCCTGGCACAGAACGCCGACATCGCCGTGGGCAGCGTGATCGGCAGCGGCATCTTCAACATCCTCGTCACCCTCGGGTTGTCGGCGCTGATCATTCCGTTGCGCGTCTCGCGCCAACTGGTACGCCTGGACATCCCGCTGATGATCGGCGCCAGCCTGTTGGTGTTCGTGCTGGCCTGGAACGAAGAACTGACCCGGTTGGACGGCGTCTGGCTTCTGCTGGCCCTGGCGGTGTACCTCGGGCTGTTGCTGCGCCAGTCACGGCATTCGGGGCGACCGCACCCGATGGGGGGCGACGTGGCCCAGCTGTCCTGGGTCAAAAGTGTGTTGATGATCGCGTCGGGCCTGGCGATGCTGGTTTTCGCCGGACACCTGTTGCTGGGGGCGGCGGTGGAAGTGGCGACGGACCTCGGCCTCTCGGAACGCATCATCGGCCTGACCATCGTCGCCGTCAGCACCTCGCTGCCGGAACTCGCCACCTCGCTGATCGCCGCCTTGCGGGGCCAGCGGGACATTGCGGTGGGCAACGTGATCGGCAGCAACCTGTTCAACCTGCTGGGCGTGCTGGGGGTCACCGCCCTCGCCGCGCCCACGCCACTGTCGGTCTCGCCGAACGCCCTGGATTTCGACCTGCCGGTGATGCTCGGCGTGGCGGTGCTGTGCCTGCCGGTGTTCTATTCCGGTTACCGCGTCACCCGCGCCGAAGGCCTGTTGTTCCTGGGCTTGTACCTGGCCTACGGGCTGCACGTGGTGTCGTTCACCACCGGCATGCCCCTGGCCGGCCAACTGGAACGGCTGATGCTGTTCTATGTGCTGCCGGCCCTGCTCGCGTTTTTGCTGTTCACCTCCCTGCGCGCCTGGCGCCGCCAACACCACAAGAGGGATTTGCCATGACCGACACTCCAAAGACCGGCCTGGACATGCGTCGCCAGGTCATGGGCGACGCGTTCGTCGACCGCGCCCTGGGCAACGCCACCGAGTTCACCCAGCCGTTGCAGGACTTCGTCAACGAACATGCCTGGGGCAGTGTCTGGCAACGCGAGGGGCTGCCGCTGAAGACCCGCAGCCTGATCACCCTGGCCGCCCTCACCGCCCTCAAGTGCCCGCAGGAACTCAAAGGCCATGTGCGCGGCGCGCTGAACAACGGTTGCACGGTGGAAGAAATTCGCGAGGCGTTGCTGCATTGCGCGGTGTACGCGGGCGTGCCGGCGGCGATCGATGCGTTTCGGGCGGCGCAGGAAGTAATCGATAGTTACCAGAAGCCGGAGTGATCGTTAGATCGCTATCGCGAGCAAGCTCGCTCCCACAGTTGACCGGCGCTGAACACAAAATTTGTGTACGCCACGAACCTCCTGTGGGAGCGAGCTTGCTCGCGATTGGACCTCCAGAACACCGCAAGCCCAAGCCTAGATCCACCCACCCCACTGCAACACAAAGATCCCCAGGTTGGTGGTAATCGCCGCCATCAAGGTGGTGATCACGATGATCGCCGCCGCCAGTTCATGGTTGCCATCGGCCGCCCGGGCCATGACGAAGCTGGCGGCGGCGGTGGGGCTGCCGAAGTACAGGAACAGGATCCCCAGTTCCGCCCCGCGAAAGCCCCAGAGCCAGGCACCGAGGGTGGCCACCAGCGGCAGGCCGACCATTTTCACCAGGCTCGAACTCAGGGCCATCTTGCCACTCTTGCGCAGGGCCGCCAGCGACAGCGTACCGCCGATGCAGATCAGCGCCAGGGGCAAGGTCATTTGCGACAGGTATTTGGCCGAGGTCTCGAACCAGTTGGGCACGCCGATCTGCCAGTAGGCGAACGGCGCGGCGACGATCACGCTGATGATCAGCGGATTGCTGATCACGCTTTTGCAGATGCTCCACGGATCGGACTTGATCACCGGGCTGTAGACCGCCAGCACGATGGTCGACAAGGTGTTGTAGAACAGGATCACCAGCGCCGCGAGAATCGCCCCCAGGGAAATCCCGTAGTCGCCATACATGCTCGCCGCCAGCGCCAGGCCGATGACCCCGTTGTTGCCGCGAAACGCACCTTGGGTATAGATGCCGCGATCTTCCCGCGGGCAACGCCAGATCGCCCAGCCCCAGGCCATCGCAAAGCTCACCAGGGTGGCGATGGAAAAATAGATCAACAGAGCCGGCTGCAACGCCGCGTGCAGGTCCGCGTGCAGGATGCCGAGGAACAACAGCGCCGGCATGGTGACGTTGAACACCAGGGACGAGGCGATGTGGATGAAGTTGTCGTTGATCCAGTCGATGCGCTTGAGCAACACCCCCAGAAACAGCATGGCAAACACCGGCGCGGTGACGTTCAGGGTTTCGAGGAAAATTGCCAGCATGCCGGGGACCTTGAGAGGGGTGTCGTTAGGTGGCTAATGATAAGCCACTCACGGCACTGGCGTCTGGTGAAGTGCTATCGCGAGCAGGCTCGCTCCCACATTGG